>JAFMQQ010000007.1 GCA_017354595.1 Micromonosporaceae bacterium | reverse complement strand
CGCCGGCCGAGCTGGGTGCCGGCAAGGGTACGGCGGGTGCGCCGGCGGTACCGGCGACCGGGGCCAGGACATCGCGGGCGAACAGCCCGCCGGAGATGGCCAGGACACCGACCGCGGTGGACGCCACCGCGGTCACCGCCAGCCGGCGGGCCCATCGCCGGGGCCGGCGTCCGCCTTCGGGCCCGGCCTCCGGCCGGCCGAGCGGCTCGAGCGCCCTCGGTACCGGCGGCGACTCGGGCTGCACGACCAGCTCCCGGGTCTCGTGGTGAGGCCAGCGTTGCCGCTGTGGCCAAGGTTCCACGTCCGGCGTGTTCCGGGGCACCCGGGCAGCCTATCGTCTATCTCTTGGTTGGTGTGCGCCAAGACCCGGTGCGCGGTTAGGCTGGGCGATATGTCCGAGGTTGATCTGGTGCCGCGTCCCGCGCAGCTGACTGTCCACGATGGACAATTCACGATCACACCGGAGACACCCGTACACGCGCCGAACCCGATCGCGGAACTGCTTCGCGAGGTGGTCGGCGGCGGTACCGGCTTCCCGGGCGGTGGCGAGGGCACTGCTGAGATCAGCTTCATCGTGGTCGAGGACGCGCAGCTGGGCGCCGAGGGGTACCGGCTGCGCGTGTCGGCGGATGGCATCCGGGCGGAGGGCAGCGACACCGGACTGCGCTGGGCGATACAGACCCTGCGCCAGCTGTTGCCGGCCGAGACCTTCGGCGGCGGCGCGCCGGCGGCGGGCGCGCGGTGGCCGGTGCCGTGCCTGGAGATCGTGGACCGGCCGCAGTACCCGTGGCGGGGCAGCCTGCTGGATGTGGCCCGCTGGTGCCACCCGGTCAAGTTCCTCTACCGGTACGTCGACCTGCTCGCCATGCACAAGCTGAACATCCTGCACCTGCACCTGACCGACGACCAGGGCTGGCGGTTCGAGGTGCAGCGGTACCCGAAGCTGACCGAGATCGGCGCGCACCGGACCGAGTCGCACATCGGGCACGCCCGGGACAACCGCTTCGACTCCACCCGGCACAGCGGCTGGTACAGCCAGCAGGAGCTGCGCGATCTGGTGCGGTACGCCGCCCGGCGCGGGGTGCGCATCATGCCGGAGGTGGACGTACCGGGGCACATGCAGGCGGCGATCGCGGCCTACCCCGAGCTGGGCAACGACCCTCACCGCAAGCTGGACGTCGCCACCTTCTGGGGCATCTCGAGCCATATCCTCAACGTCGCCGACGACACGGTGCACTTCGTGCAGAACGTGCTGGACGAAGTGGTGGACGTCTTTCCCTTCGACGTGGTGCACGTGGGCGGCGACGAGGTGCCGCCGGACGAGTGGATGGCCAGCGCCGCCGCGGCCGACCGGGTGCGGCTGGCCGAGCTGTCCGCGGTGGACCAGCTGCTGGGCTGGTGGGCGAGCCAGCTCTCGGCACACCTGGCCGGGTACGGCCGGCGCATCGGCGTCTGGGACGAGCTGCTCGACAACGGGGTACCGCCCGGCTCGCTGGTCTTCGCCTGGCGGGAGGCGCACCAGGTGGCCGCCGCCCAGCAGGCCGGCTTCGACGTGGTGGCGGCGCCGCAGGAGTTCACCTACTTCGACTGGGCGGAGGCGCACAGCCCGGATGAGCCGGTCGCGATCGCCGGCGTGGTACCGCTGGAGCGGGTCTACTCCTACCAACCCGGTGAGGTGATCGGCGTACAGGGCCAGTTGTGGAGCGAGTACCTGCCGACCCCGGAGCTGGTCGAGTGGCGTGCCTTCCCGCGGCTGACCGCACTCTCCGAGGTGGGCTGGTCGCCCGGTGCTCGGGAGTTCGGCGAGTTCCGCGAACGGCTCACCGGCCACCTGCGCCGGCTGGACGCGATGGGGGTCAATTACCGGCCGCCCGACCTCGAGCCGTCGCAGGACCGGGTGCCGGAGCCGCCGGCCGGTGCCGGGCCCGATGGCCGACCGCCGGGCAGCCGACCGCCGGCGGGTGACGAGCCGCCGGGTGACGAGCCGGTGCCGGAAGTGCCAGGGCTTATCGTCCCCGGACCTTAGGCCCCGGGATTGGCTTGCGGCCCTCCCGAGCGAGCGGGCCAGATCCTAGACTGTGGCCATGAGTGCGAGCCTGCGAGGGGCGCAATTGGCCCGGTTACTCGGCCAGTGGCATGTGGATGCTCCGCGGCGCAACACCCCGGACTACGCGGCACTCGCCGGTACCATCCGGGGGCTGCTCATCGATGGGCGTCTACCACTGGGGGTACGGCTGCCGGCCGAACGGGAGCTGGCGACCGCCCTGGGCATCAGCCGGACCACGGTCGCCGCAGCGTACCGGCGGCTGCGCGACTCCGGGCACCTGGCCAGCCGGCGTGGCGCCGGCAGCTGGACCACCATGCCGGGGGACGCCAAGGTGGACAACACCGGCCTGTGGGCGCCGGGCACCGAGCCGGAGATGCTCGACCTGGCGACCGGGGCGCTGCCCGCCCCGGCCGAGTTGATCCAGGCGGCCCGCGAGGCGGTCGAGGAGCTGCCCCGCTACCTCGACCATCCGGGGTACCACCCGTCCGGCCTGGCCGACCTGCGCGCCGCGGTCGCCTCCCGGTACGCCGAACAGGGCCTGCCCACCAGCCCGGACCAGATCATGATCACCAACGGCGTGCTGCACGCGCTCGATCTCGCCTGCCGGTTGCTGGTCGGCGCCGGCCAGCCGGCACTGGTCGAGTCGCCGACCTACCCCAACGCGCTGGCGACCCTGGCCGGCCGGCGGGCCCGGGTGCTCACCTTCGGCCTCGGCGCGACGGGCTGGGACAGCGAGCTGTTGCTGGAGACCCTGCGGCAGAGCCGGCCGCGGGTGGCGTACCTGGCCCCGGAGTACCAGAACCCGACCGGGCACCTGATGCCGCAGGCGCTGCGCGAACGGCTGCCGGCCGTGGCGCACTCATCCGGTACCGAGCTGGTCGTGGATGAGTCCTTTGTGGACCTTACCCTCACCGGCGAGGCGCCACCGCCGCCGGTCGCCTGCTTCGACCGGCACGCCCGGGTGCTGTCGGTCGGCGGGATGAGCAAGCCGTACTGGGGCGGGCTGCGGGTCGGTTGGGTGCGCGCCTCGCCGCCACAGGTACAGCGGCTGACGGCGGTACGGGTCGGCACCGACATCGCCGGCCCGGTGCTCGACCAGCTGGTCGCGGCCCGGCTGCTGGCCCAGGCCGCTGTGGTGGTACCCGCGCGCCGGCGGCTGGTGCGGGAGCGGCGCGACGCGCTCGTCGGGGCGCTGCGCGAGCGGTTGCCGGAGTGGCGGTTCCGGGTACCCGATGGCGGGCTCTCGCTCTGGGTGGAGCTGGACGCCCCGGTCTCCTCGGCGCTGGCCCGGGCGGCGGAGGAGTACCGGCTGCGGCTGGCGCCTGGTCCGCGGTTCGGTGTCGACGGCACCCTGGAACGCTTCCTGCGGCTGCCGTTCACGCTGCCGGTACCCGAACTGGTGGACGCGGTGGACCGGCTGGCCGCCGCGCGCGCGGACCTGGAGCGCCCGGCCCGGCGCAGTTGGGAGACCCCGGCCCTAGTCGCGTAAGCGCGCAGGAATGTCGCGTAAGCGCGCAGGAATGTTGCGTAAGCGCGCAGGAATGTCGCCTGAGCGCGCAGGACGGCGCACCCGGGCGGGCCGCGACCGTCAGACCTGGGCGACCGCGCCGGCGTACATCGCGTCGATCTGCTCGGCGAAGGTCTTCTCCACCGTGCGCCGCTTCAACTTCAGCGAGGGAGTCAGGTCACCCTCCTCGACCGTCAGATCGCGTGGCAGGATGGTCACCTTCTTGATCGTCTCCCACCGGTTGAGCCGGCCGTTCAGCTCCGCGACCGCCGCCTCCACCATCGCCTTCGCCTGCGGCGAACCGGCGATCTGGGCATACGAGGCGCCCTCCAGCGGCCCGCCGGCGGCCCACGCCCTGATCGCGTCCGGGTCCAGCGTCACCAGCATGGTGCAGAAGTTGCGCCGGTCGCCGATGACCAGCGTCTGCGACACGTACGGGCAGATCGCCTTGAACACGCCCTCGATGTAGCTGGGCGCCACGTACTTGCCGCCGGACGTCTTGATCAGATCCTTCTTCCGGTCGGTGATCTTCAGGTACCCGTCCGCGTCCAGCTCGCCGATGTCGCCGGTACGGAAGTAGCCGTCCTCGGTGAACACCTCGGCGGTCTGCTCCGGCAGGTTGTGGTACCCGCGCATCACCGGCCCGCCACGCAGCAGTACCTCGCCGTCGGTGTCGAGCCTGACCTCCAGGTCGCCCATGACGGTACCGACGGTGCCGATCCGCAACTGGCCCGGCCGGTTGACGAAGCTGCCCGCGCTGGTCTCGGTCAGGCCGTACCCCTCCAGGATCGGCAGGCCGGCGGCGGCGAAGAACTCGGAGATCTCCGGTGCCAGCGCGGCGGAGCCGGAGACCAGTACCCGCATCCGGCCGCCCATCCGCTCGCGCAGCTTCACGAAGACCAGCCGGTCGGCGATGCGCCACTGCAGCCTCAGGCCCACCGGTACCGGTTTGCCGGCCTGTTCCAGGGCGACCGCGCGCTTGCCGGCCCGTACCGCCCAGGCGAAGATGCGCGCCTTCGCCGGCCCGCCCGCGCGGGCCGTGGTCACCACGGCGTTGTACACCTTCTCGAAGATCCGCGGTGCGGCGCACATCAGGGTCGGCCGGACCAGCGCCAGGTTCGCCATGATCTTGTCGATCCGACCGTCCACATAGGTCGCAAGCCCGGCATGGAGGATTCCGCAGAGCAGCGTCTTGCCGAAGGAGTGGGACAGCGGCAGCCAGAGCAGCTGGATGTCGTCCGGGCTGAGCACACCGTTCTCCGCCTGCGCCACGCCCTGCCAGCACCAGGCGCGGTGCTGCAGCTCGACGCCCTTGGGCCGGCCGGTGGTGCCGGAGGTGTACATCAGCGTCGCCAGCTGGTCCAGCCGTACCTTCTCCACCACCCGGGTCACCAGGTCCGGCTGCTCGGCCAGGGCGGCGGTACCGCGCCGCTCCAGCTCGGCCAGGCTGATCGTCGGTACCGGCGCCGCCGGATCCGAGTCGCCGTCGATCAGTACGACATGCTCGAGCGGCACGCCGGCGGCCTTAGCCGCCTGTTCCGCGGTCTCCGCGACCAGAACCCGGGAGCCGGAGTCGGTCAGGATGAACGCGATGTCCTCGGTGCCGCTGGTGGGGTAGACGGTGGTGGTCGCCGCGCCGGCGCACATGATGCCGAGATCGACCAGTACCCACTCCAGCCGGGTACCGGCCAGGATCGCCACCCGGTCTTCGGCGGCGATACCCAGGCCGATCAGGCCGGCCGCGATGGCGGTACTGCGCTGGCCGACCTCGCCCCAGGTCAGCCAGCCCGCGCCTTCGTCGCCGAGCGGATAGCCGAAGGCCCGGTCATCGGGGGTTGCCGCAACGCGGCGCAGGAACATGTCGGGGATGCTGCGGTAAGGGATGTCCATGGTTCGCGCTCGCCTTCGAGGGTGTTACCGAAGGGTAGTCCAAGCGCCACAATGGCGGGAGGGTCAAGCGGGACCGGGAGTGGGTCAGCTCGTGACGTCACGGCTGCTCAGCCTGGCCCACGCCGCGCTGCCGAAGATCGCCAGGTAGGCGAGCGCGGAGAGCAACCCCGGCACCAGCCGGCCGAAGTCGACCGGGTCCCGCATCAGCTCCACGAACGACAGCCAGTAGTGCGTGGGCAGGTACCGGTGGATCGCGGAGAGTTGGTCGATGGCGTCCATGATCTCGCTGGCGAAGCAGAGCAGCATGACCGCGATGGTGGCGCCGATGGGCTGCTCGGTGAGCGAGGAGGCGAACAGCCCGATCGCGCCGAAGCCGATCAGGCACACGGTGAGGTACGCGCAGACCAGCAGCAGCCGCCATAATCCGGCGCCGAAGCCGATCGTCGTACCGGCGAGAGTGACCACCGGGCCGCTGCCGAAGACCGCCAGCCCGAGCAGCGCACCCACCCCGGCGACCAGCAGGGTGGCGGCGAGCGCGAAGACCGCCTGTGCGGCCAGCTTCACCAGTAGCAGCCGGGTGCGGTCCACCGGTACCGACAGCACGTACCGCAGGGTGCCCAGGTTCGCCTCGCCGGCGATCGCGTCGCCGGAGATGGCGGCGATCGCGATCGGCAGGAACAGCGGCATCTCGAACAGCAGCGCCACGAGCGCGACGAACAGGCCGTTGTTGGTGATCTGGCTGACGAAGCTGCCCGCCTCGCCGCCGCCCCCGTCGCCGCCCGGCGGGCTCACCTTGACCGCGACGGTCAGCACGATCGGTACCACCGCCAGCACCGCCAACCCGATCCAGTTGCGCCGCCGGCCGAAGATCAGCCAGAGCTCGGAGCGGAAGAACCGGGTCGAGAACGCCGGCGGCTTCACCACTGCGGTGGCGGCGGCCGGCCCGGCCGGTGCGATCGCCGTCTCAACCGCTGACATCGAAACCCTCCCCGGTCAGGCCCACGAACATCTCCTCCAGGTCGGCGGCGGCGACCTCGAAACCCTGCACGGGTACGCCCGCGTGCACCAGCGCGGCCACCACCTTCTCCGGGGCGGCGTCGCCGAGCAGGGCGGTCACCGTCTCGCCGGAGCGCTGCACCTCGGCCAGGCCCAGTTCGCCGAGGGTACCGGCGGCAGCGGCCGGGTCGGCCGAGCGCACCCTGGCCCGGGGTGCGGTCTGTGCTCGCAGAGCGGCCAGTTCGTCCTGTGCCACCAGGCGACCCAGGTGCATCACGCCGACGTGCGAGCAGATCTGCTCCACTTCGGACAGAAGATGGGTGGATAGCAGTACCGTGCTCCCCTCCGCGGCCAGCGACACCAGCAGCTGGCGTACCTCCCGGGTGCCCTGCGGATCCAGCCCGTTGGTCGGCTCGTCGAGGATCAGCAGATCCCGCGGGCGGAGCAGGGTGGCCGCGATGGCCAGCCGCTGGCGCATGCCCAGCGAGAAGATCCGGTACCGCTTGGTCGCCGCGGCGAGCAGTCCCACCCGGTCCAGGGCGGCGTCCACTCTGGACTGTTCGGTGCGCGGGTCGGTGGTCCGGTCCGCGGCGTCCAGCCGGCGCAGGTTGTCCCGGCCGGAGAGGTACGGGTGGAACGCCGGCCCTTCCACCAGGGCGCCGATCCGGGGCAGCACCTGGGCGGCGCGTACCGGCATCGGCTCGCCGAGCAGCTCGTGCCCGCCCTGGGTCGGCCGGATCAGGCCGAGCAGCATCCTGATGGTGGTCGTCTTTCCAGAGCCGTTGGGGCCGAGGAACCCGTACACCGAGCCGGTCGGCACGGCCAGGTCGACGGCGTTGACCGCGACCTGGCCGGTACCGAACCGTTTGGTGAGACCGAAGGTGGCGATCGCCGTCACTTCAGCGCCGCCGCCGGGTCACCCGCCACTGTGGCCAGTTGCTGCCCGCTGACCGGGCCGATCAGGATCCGGCCGTCATCGGTGATCAGCACGGAGAACAGCCGAGCCTGCAGCAGCCGGCCGCTGCCCCAGCTACCGGAGACCGTCGGCAGGTTGTTCAGCAGCGGGCCGAGGTCGCCCAGGGCGGACGCGGGTGCCCCGGTCGACGGCTTGCCACCCGGCGCCGCGGCCGCCTCGGGCAGCCGGGCCACCAGTACCGAGGTCCAGCCGGTACCCACCACCATCGTCTTGTCCTGCCCCGATGGCTGCGCCGGCAGCTGCTTCTGATCCTTGCCCGACGGCAGCGCCGGCAGGGTGTTCGGGCCCTGGCCCGGGGCCTTGTTCTGGTCCTGGTCCGCCTCGTTCACCTTGGTACCGGGCGGCGGGGTGAACTGGAACCGGCTCGCGTCCGGCCGGGTGAAGTTGACCTGGTCGAAACCGATCTTGAAGGCCGGCGTTCCGCTGCCCTTGGCGAAGACCTGCACCTGTGTCGGCACCCGCTTCTGCGCGTCCACCGCGATGGTCACCCGTTCCACCAGCGACCGGGTGTCCTTCGGCGCCACCACCAGTTGGTACGCGCCGCGGCCGGCGACCGTGGTGGTCGGGCCGAGGGAGACCGAGGTGGTCGGGTTCAGCGCCGAGAGGATCATGTCCGCCGCCTGCTGCGGGCTGACCGGCAGCTGGCTGGGGTCGACCGGGAGGGTCTTGTTCTGGGCCGCGCCGCCCAGCTTGGTGTGCTGGGCCGTGTTCCCGCTGCTCGACCAGATCCACAGATCCTGGCCGTTGCGGATCAGGTCCGACTCACCGGTCGCGCCGAGCAGCGCGACCCGCGCCTTGTCCGGACCCGAGTACCAGACCCGTAGCGTGTGCGAGCCGGTGATCAGCGAGTTGAGGTCGGTGCTGCTGCCGGCGCCGGCGATCGCGTCCGGCAGCGCGGGCAGCCCGAGGTCGGCCCGTTCCACCACGGTGCCCGAGGCGCCGTCGAGCCGGGCTGTGTAGACGTCGACCAGCAGTTGTGCGGCGGTACGCGGCGGCAGGTCGGGCGAGGCGCCCGCCTGGGTGCTCGCCACCACCCCGGCACCGACCACCGCGGCGAGCACGGCACCGGGCACCACCCAACGCACCAGCGGCCGGCGGGCCATTACTGACATGGACTCCTCCTCATGGGATTTCCCCCGTAGATGTTTCCCGGGACCCCCGTAGCAGCTCCCGGGACCATCCCAGCATGCAGGGTGCAAGCTGTGCCGGCACTGAGAGCGGCTGAACGGATGCTGAGAGGCGTGGCACGCTGATACCCATGCGGCTGCTGGTGGTGGAGGACGAGCTGCGCCTGGCCCGGGCACTGCAGCGCGGCCTGACCGCCGAGGGTTACGTGGTGGACCTGGCCGCTGACGGGCCGACCGGCCTGGAGACCGCACGGCACGGCGAGTACGACGCGGTGGTGCTGGACATCATGCTGCCCGGCCTGTCCGGGTACCGGATCGTGCAGGCGCTGCGCGAGGAGGGCAACTGGGTGCCGGTACTGATGCTCTCGGCGAAGGACGGCGAGTACGACCAGGCCGACGGGCTGGACGCGGGCGCCGACGACTACCTCACCAAGCCGTTCTCCTTCGTGGTGCTCGTCGCCCGGCTGCGCGCGCTGCTGCGGCGGGGCGCGCCGGAGCGACCCGCGGTGCTCACGGCCGGATCGCTGCGGCTGGACCCGGCCACCCACCGGGTGACCCGGGAGGGTGCCGAGATCAGCCTGACCGCCCGGGAGTACGCGTTGCTGGAGTACCTGATGCGGCGCTGCGATGAGGTGGTCACCAAGACCGAGCTGCTCGACCACGTCTGGGATGTCGGTGCGGACACCGATCCGAACGTGGTCGAGGTGTACGTGGGGTACCTGCGCCGCAAGATCGACCAGCCGTACGGGCACAAGTCGCTGCAGACCGTACGCGGCGCCGGGTACCGGCTGACATGCGCTGGCTCCACCACCTGAGCCTGCGCGGCCGGCTGGTCCTGATCGGGACCCTCGGGCTGGCCGTGGCGCTCGCGCTGGGCGGGATCCTCCTGGTGGCCGTACTCCAGCTGGTGCTGTTGCGGTCGGTCGACACCGGCGCCCGGCACACCGGCGAGGACGTTGTGCAGCTGATCGAGGCCGGTGACCTGCCGGACACGCTGCCCACCACCGGTACCCAGTTCGTACAGGTGCTCAACGACCGGTCCCAGATACTCAGCGCCTCGATCGGCGCCGACCGGCTGGTGCCGCTGCTGCGCCCGGAGGAGCTGGCGCTCGCGCAGGGCGGCGTGGTGGTGCAGGTCGGCGGCGACCGGGTCGGCATCAACGGCGACCTTCGGGTCGCGGCCACCCGCGCCGGCTCCGGTGCCCAGGCGCGTACGGTGCTGGTCGGCGTGCCGGTACGCGACGTCCAGCAGAGCGTGCTGACGGTGGAGCGCGCGCTGCTGGTGGCGTACCCGCTGCTGTTGGCGGGCCTGGCCGTGCTCGGCTGGCGGGTCGTCGGCTGGACCCTGCGCCCGGTCGAGGCGCTGCGCGCCGGCGCGGAGGAGATCACCGCGACCCGTACCGGACGGCTGCCGGTACCCGACGGCCAGGACGAGGTGCACCGGCTGGCGGTGACGCTCAACGACATGCTCGACCGGCTGGACCGGGCCCGGACCCGGCAGCGTGCCTTCGTCGCCGACGCGGCACACGAACTGCGCAGCCCGATCGCGTCGCTGCGCACCCAGCTGGAGGTCGCCGAGCATCTCGGGGAGCCGGCGCCCAGCGCGGACCTGCGCGCCGAGGTGGACCGGCTCGCCGGGCTCGTCGACGACCTGCTGCTGCTGGCCCGCGCCGACGAGGGAGATCCGGCGCTGCACCGCCGGGAACCGGTGGAACTCGCCGCGCTGCTCGCCGGCACGGCGGCCGGGTACACCGGCTCCCGGGTGCCGGTACTGCTGTCGCCTTCGGATCCACAGTGGACACTCGGCGACCCGGCCGGGTTGCGCCGGGTGGTGGATAACCTGCTGAGCAACGCGGTGCGGTACGCCGGTACGAGGGTGACCCTGTCGCTGCGCCGGGCCGGCCAGCGGGTACTGGTCGCGGTGGCCGACGACGGGCCGGGGATCCCGCCGGCCGACCGCGATCGGGTCTTCCAGCGGTTCACCCGGCTGGATGGCGCACGGGCCCGGGACGGCGGCGGTGCCGGGCTGGGCCTGGCGATCGTCAACCAACTGGTACGGATGCATGGCGGCTCGGTCGGCCTGGCCGACGCCGGCCCCGGCCTGCTCGCCACGGTGAACCTGCCCGCCGCTTCGCCACCGGCTGACCAGTAGCTCCGCGGGCGTATCGGCTAGCCTCGGTCGGGTGCTGGACGGATACCGGCCGGCGACTGGGACCGAAGCGGCGGACCTGGTACGCGTCCGTGCCCTGCTCGCAACGGCGCCCGACCCGTGGCGGCGGGACATCCCGCTGCACCTGACCGCCTCCGCCATCGTGGTACACCCGCCCACCGGCCGGGTACTGCTGCGCTGGCACGACCGGGTACAGGCGTGGCTGCACGTAGGCGGGCACGGCGACCCGGGGGAGTCGGATCCGGTGGCGATCGCGCTGCGCGAGGCGAGCGAGGAGACCGGCCTCACCGACCTCAAACCGTGGCCGGGACCCGACCTGGTTCAGCTGAGCGTGGTACCCGTCTCAGCCGGCAAGGGTGAGCCGGCGCATGAGCACGCGGACCTGCGGTACGCGCTGGCCACCGGCGAACCCGATGCGGCCCGGCCGGAGAGCCCCACGACGCCGCTGCGCTGGCTGTCTATTGTGGATGCTTTGGCGATCGTCGATCTCGGCCTGCAGCCGGCGCTGGGCCGGGTGGGCGCGCTGCTGCCGTAGCGCTACACGCCGAGGCGCTTGTTGCGCAACTTGTCGACCAGTTCCTCAGGCCCGGTCACCTCGACCCGCGCCGCCCGTTGCCGGCCGGTCATGAAGATCGCCAACTCGCCCGGGTCGCCACTGACCCGTACCAGCGCGTCGCCGGCGCCCACCCGAACCTCGCCGTACTCCGGCGCGGCGAGTACCACCGCAGCCTTGAACCGGCGCAGGGTCAGCCGGGCGTTGACTCGGGTTGCCCGCCACAGCGCCTCGCCGAGCCCCCGCGGCAACGGTCGCGGCTGCCAGGTCGGCTGCGCGCGGCGCACGTCCTCGAGGTGGATGAACATCTCCAGCGTGTTCGCCATCCGGTCCAGTGGGCCGATGCCGGACAAGGAGAGCAGCGGTGGCCGGCGCAGTTTCGCGACCACCTTCTCGAACGGCCGGGCGGCCATCCGCTGCTCGACCCGCTTGCGGTAACCGGACAGCCCTTTGATCAGGATGCCGGCGGCGGCGTCCGGGCGGCGCTCCCGCACCACCAGGTGCGCCGCCAGGTCCCGGGTCGTCCAGCCGGTGCACAGGGTGGGCTGGTCCGGTCCCAGTTCCACGAGCAGATCGCAGAGGGCGGCGCGGTTGGTGCGGGCGTAGTTCTCCCGGTGACCTGGCTTGGGCGTGCCCTCCAGGGGCGCGCTGTCCGGCGATGCCACGCGGTAGATGTTAATGGTCACGGATGAAACGTTGCGCAACGGAACCGCAACTTTGTTGAGATACGTCCGTCCGACGGTTGCCCGCATGCTTTCCCGGGTAGCCGATTTCACGGGGGTGAAAGGTGATGGGTTTGCCGGGGTATTACGGCCGCCCGGCGTTGGTGGCCGGTTATGCCCGACAGTCGGCGCCAGCATCGGTTCAGGTGGTTGTCTTCGTACAGACTCTGGCCGCGGTGCTGTGCCTGGTCTCAGCGGCGCAGGTCGGTGCGGTCGCGGGCGGCCTGGTGGGCTGGCCGGCTGCGGCCGAGCCCGGGCCCGGGGTACGGCAGGCGGTGGCGGAGCGGGGACCCGCGATTGCGATAGCGCTGACGATGCTCGGCGCGGTGTGGCTGGTCGTCGCTGGCCAACTGCGGCGCGGCCGGCGGTGGAGCCGGGTGGTGGTACTGATGGTCAGCGCGGTCGGCTTCGCGCTGACCAGCTACGGCGCGTACCGCCGCGGCGCGCAGGTGGACACCTCATGGTTCCGCGGTACCTTTCCGGCGGGCGCGGTGGCCGGCCTGATGGTATCGACGCTCGTCGTGATCGCGTTGTGCACCCGAGCGGCCAGGTCCTGGTTCCGCTGGGGCGACTACTGACCTGGCCGCTCCGCCCGGCGGCGGCTGCCCGGCCCGGTCAGTCGGCCACCTTCGCCGGCTGCCGGGTTGGCGCGGCATCGGCCGATGCCAGGTCGGCCGGTGCCAGGTCGGCCGACCAGCGTTCTTCGATGCGGCCCAGCCGCCACACAACGATGGCGACTATCCAGGCGCCGAAGAAGAGGGCGACGATGCCGTAGCCGGCGTAGTCCAACGGAATGCCGGCGATCGCCGCGATGGGTCCGCTGGTGATCTTCGCCTGGTCCGCCAGTACCCCGATCAGCTCGATGGTGCCGATGATCAGTGCCACCGCGACCGAGATCGAGGTGATCGTGATGTTGTAGAACACCTTGCGGACCGGGCGCGCGAACGCCCAGCCGTACGCGGCATTCATGAACACACCGTCGATGGTGTCCATCAAGCACATGCCTCCCGCGAACAGGATGGGCAGCACCAGGATGGCGTAGAACGGCAGGTTGAATGCGGCGGCACCGCCGGCGATCACCAGCAGGCCGACCTCGGTCGCGGTGTCGAAGCCCAGGCCGAACAGCACCCCGACCGGGTAGATGTGCCACGCCTTGCGGACGGATCTGGTCAGCCCACCGAGGAACCGGTTCATGAAGCCGCGCTTGTTGAGCTGCTCCTCCAGCGCCTGCTCGTCGAAGTCACCGCGGCGCATGCTGCGGAAGACCTTGATGATGCCGACGAGCACGGCGAAGTTGAGGATGCCCAGCAGCCACAGGAACCCGCCGGAGACCGAGGCACCGACGACGCCGGTGATCGAGTGAAGCTCGGATGAGCCGTTCGCCACCTGACCGGCGAGCGCCTTGACGCCCAGCGACAGCAGGAAGGACAACAGGAACACGATCGTGGAGTGGCCGAGGGAGAACCAGAAGCCGACCGACAGCGGCTTCCGGCCGCCGCCCCGGGCGGTGTTGTCGGCCATCAGCTTGCGGGTGGTGTTGTCCACAGCGGCGATGTGGTCGGCGTCAAAGGCGTGCCGCAGACCGAAGGTGTAGGCGAGGATCCCGACCCCGACGGTGAAGACCGGGTGGTCACCGCCGAGCGCGAAGTGCCGCGGGCTGACGACGCCGAAGAGCACCACGAAGCCGACCACGTGCAGCAGCACGATGAACCCGGCCATGGCGATCAGCGAGCGCCGGTCGCGCGAATCCAGACTGCGTCGGAACCGGGTGAGCCTCGAAACGCCGTCGGTCGCTTGGGTCTGGGCCACGCCGCACGCCTCCCTCAGTGCACCTGGATGAGACACCCCCTCAGTCTCGCAGCTATCGCAACTGATTTGCAACAGCGTTGCTATCGCAGATGCTCAGCTATGGCCACCGCGTCCCGACCCACGAGCGGTCCGGTGACGTACCGCTGGATGGTCGGCCCGACGTTCGCCACCACAACCTCGACCGGGAGGCTGGCCAGCGGCTCGATCCGCAGCGCGTACCTGATGCCGACCAGGCCCACGATCTGGGAGGCGACCAGCGAGGCGCGCAACGGCGCCTCGGCCGGGTCGATCTCCAACAACTGCATGCCCCGGCGCAGCACCCGGTTGGTCAGGAACTCGCGCAGCATCCGGGCCGACCAGTCGTGGCGCAGGGCCGAGCGGAGCAGCGCCAGCGCGGCCGGCCCCCGTACCGGATCCTCCCAGACGGCCAGTAGCGCCCTGATCAGTCGCTCACCGAAGCCGTCGGTACCCGGCCCGGTGATCCGGGGCAGCACCTCGCCGGGGTCGAACGGAGCCGCGACCACGGCGAGGAAAAGCTTCTCCTTGGTACCGAAGTAGTGGTGTACCAGTGCCGGGTCGACACCCGCCCGTGCGGCGATCGCACGGATCGCCGCGCCGTCGTACCCGTGCTCGGCGAAGACCGCCCGCGCGGCGCTGACGATCGCCTCTCGGGTGTCCGGGCTGCCCCGGCGCCGACCGGTCCGGGCCATCGGGCAAAAGTACCCGTCAGCCGGTACGCCGGCGCAGTGTCGCCGCGCCGAGGAACAGCGCCACGATGGCGAGCCCGAAGATGATGCCGAGATCGCGCCACATCAGGTTGGTCGGGTCGGCGTGCTGCCCGACTTCCGTCAACGCCTGTACCGCGTAGGTGAGCGGCATCGCCCGGCTGATCGCCTGCAGCCAGCCGACCATTGACTCGCGCGGTACGAACAGCCCGCACAGCAACGCCTGCGGCAGCACGATCAGCGGCATGAACTGCACCGCCTGGAACTCGCTGCGGGCAAAGGCGCTGAAGAACAGGCCCAGCGCCATGCCGAGCACCGCGTTGCCGATCGCGATCAGCCCGACCAGCCACGGGCTGCCGGCGCTGTCCAGACCGAGGAACCAGTACGCGACGCCGGCGACAACGACGGCCTGTACCGCCGCCGCGAGCGCGAACGCCAACCCGTACCCGAGCAACATGTCCAGCTTGTGCAGCGGGGTGGTCAGCAGCCGTTCCAGCGTGCCGCTGGTGCGCTCGCGCAGCATCGCCACGCTGGTGATCAGGAACATCACGATAAACGGGAAGACGCCCAGCATGATCAGGCCGATCCGGTCGAAGAGCAGCGGCTGGGAGTCGAACAGGTAGCGCAGCAGGGTGAGCAGCAGCACCGGGATGACCAACAGCATGGCGACGGTACGGCGGTCATGGCTGAGCTGGCGCAGGATGCGCCGGGCGGTACGGGCGGTGATGCGCAGCGACATCAGCTGCTCCTCTCCTGGGTCGGCTGGGCCTTGCCCTCCTGGGTCGGCTGGGCCTTGCCCGACCCGGCCTCGCGCGCCCGGATCAGGCGCAGGAACGCCTCTTCCAGGTCGCTCGTGCCGGTCGCGGTCCGGATCGCGTCCGGGGTGTCGTCGGCGATCAGGTCGCCATCGCGGATCAGCAGCAGCCGGTCGCACCGGGCCGCCTCGTCCATCACATGACTGGAGACCAGCAGCGTCGTGCCCGCCTTCGCCAGTTCGTGGAACTGGCGCCACAGGTCGTCGCGCAGCACCGGGTCCTGGCCGACGGTCGGTTCGTCGAGCACCAGCAGCCGCGGGGAGCCGAGCAGCGCGCAGGCGAGCGAGGCCCGGCTGTGCTGCCCGCCGGAGAGGGTGCTGACCAGTTGGTGCGCGGCGTCGGCCAGGCCGACATCGTGTACGGCCCGGTCAGCCTCGGCGTTCGACAGGCTGTAGAGCGAGGCGAAGTAGCGGGCATTCTCCCGGACGGTGAGGTCGGCGTAGATGCTCGGGCTCTGGGTGAGGTATCCGACGGCGTGGCGCAGTTCGGGGGTACCCGCCGGCCGGCCGAGCACGGTGACCGTGCCGGACTGGAACTTCTGCACCCCGACCAGGCAGCGCATCAGGGTGGTCTTGCCACTTCCGCTCGGGCCGAGCAGCCCTGTCACGCAGCCCGGCGGTACCGCCACGCTGATGCCATGCAGAACCTCGCGCCGGCCACGCCGTACCACGAGGTCACGTACCTCGACCGTCTTCTCCATCGCCCCTCCCCGGAAAAGTCATCAGGCGTTGAAATCAACGCTAGATGAATTCCTCGCACGCGGTCAACCTGGTGACGGGTAACCGACGATCCGCTGCCGCCCGCTGGCGCCTGTTGTCCCCTGTGGACACTCATCAGTCCACTGGGGACGGCCAGAGCACCCGGCAACAGGCTTGACCTAGAGCACACTCTAGGAGGAAAGCTGTACCCATGGGTGGGTTGTCCGTAGGTGAAGCGGCCGCGAAGGTCGGTCTGTCGGTACACACACTGCGCTGGTACGAGCAGGAAGGGCTACTGTCGCCGGTCGGCCGGGACAGCGCCGGCCGGCGGCGGTACAGCGAGGCGGACCTGGACTGGCTGGTGCTGTTGACCAGGCTGCGGGGCACCGGGATGCCAGTGCGCGACATGCGCCGCTACGCAGAACTGTCCCGGCAGGGCGACGAGACGGTCGGCGCGCGGCTGGAGCTCTTCGAGCAGCACCGGGAGCGGGTACTGGGGCGCATCGCCGACCTGTACCGCGATCTGGAGGCGATCGAGTACAAGATCAAGATTTACCGGGAGGCCGAGGCGGGGCAGGAGCGGGAGGCCGTCATCGCTCGCTGAACTGCGTACGGCGCGCGGCTGGTGGGGACGAGTCCACCGGCTGCGCGCCGTACCAGAGGTGGTGCTAAAGGGCGAGTACCCGCTCGAGGAAGTCCTTGTACTTGCGCAGTGCGATGCGCAGCGACTCGGTGTCCGGGTTATCGATATGTTCCCGCGGATCCAGCTGGATCTGCTCGGCGAGCAGGCTTTCGGCGAGGGCACGGACCGCATCCGCGACCAGAGCCTGCGCCTGCGATACCGCTGCCTGCGGGTCGTCGACGAACTGCGCCTGGACCTCGCGCAGGTGCTGACGGAATGCTTCGGCGGTATCCGGTTGCCAGAGGGCGATTGCGGTCTGCGTGAGGTCGCCTGGGCGCAGCGCCAGGATCACCGACTCGACGGATGGCGTGGTGTCGGCGGTCGCGACCGGCTCAGTCTCGGCGGCATCGGCCTGCGTCGCTTCGGCCTCGACCGCTCCGGCTTCGCTCGTTTCGGTTTCGGTGGCTTCGGTTTCGGTCGCTTCGGCCTCGGCGGTCGCGATCGCGTCCGCGACGATCTCCTCCGCGGCGGCAACGGCGGCCGCAGCCGCGGCCGGGTCCACCTCGGCCTCGGCCTGCTCGGCCACCGGTTCCGCCGCCTCGGCGATCGGTTCCTCCGGCACCTCAGTGGCCGGCTCGGGCTCGACGTCCACTTCGGACTCCGCTACCTCAGGCTCGCTCTCCGCCTCCGCAACAACCTCTGCCATCGGTTCGGCGTCGGCCGCTGGTTCCGGCTCGGCGGTGAAAGGCTCCACCTCAGCGATGGTCTCCGTCGTGTCGGGCAGCTCGTCTGCGGTCGTCTCGGGTTCGACAACCGCCTCCGCCCCGGCGACGACCTCGGCGTCGGCTCCCTCCGCGGCGGGCGGCGCCGCCTCGGCGATCGGTTCCTCCGGGACCTCGGCGGCCGGCTCGGGCTCGGCGTCCACTTCGGACTCCGCTACCTCAGGCTCGCCCTCCGCCTCCGCAACAACCTCTGCCACCGGTTCGACGTCGAGAACCGGTTCCGGCTCGATCGCTTCGACAGTCGCGTCGGCGGCGGATTCGGCGGCAAGGATCGGCTCGTCTGCTTCGGCTTCGACATCGCCGACCGGTTCGGCCTCGACCTGTGCCTCGGCCGGTGCGGTGTCGACGACGATCTCCGCTGCTGGCTCGGCCTCCGTTGTCTCGAGCTCTGCCTCGGCGAGAGCCTCGGGTTCGGCCACGGCTTCGGGTTCGGCCTCGGCTTCGGCTTCGGCCTCGGGTTCGGCCACGGCCTCGGCAAGAGCCTCGGCCTCGGCCACTGGTTCGGCCTCGGCAAGAGCCTCGGCCTCGGCCACTGGTTCGGCCTCGGCAAGAGCCTCGGCCTCGGCTTCGGCAGCAACCTCGGCTTGGGCAACAGGCGCCTCGGCCGACGCGGGCCCGGTGACGTCGGTGGCCGGCTCGGCGTCAATGACCGCTTCAGCTTCTGCGATCGGATTCGCATCGGTTGCCGGCTCGGCCTCGGCGATCTCCTCAACCGCCAGCTCGGGTTCGGCGACGGCCTCGCTCTCGGGTTCGACCCCGGCCTCGGCCTCGGCGACGGGTTCGGTCTCATCAGCCGTCTCAACGGCCACGGCCGGCTCCGCCACAGCCTCGACGGCCACTGCTGATTCGGGCGCGCCAGGATCGGCCGCCGCAGCCGCGGAAATGTCGATCGTCTCCTCCGACCTCACGTCATCGACCAGCTTCACCACCGGCAACTCGGTGGTGGACTCCTCAATCGGCGACCGCGCCTCGGGCACCACGGCGGGATCCGGAGTACCCCCGCCCTCCGCCCGCTCGATGTTCGCCTGCATGTCGTCCTCCGTCCGCTTCGTCCGGCGGCCGGCGCAACCACCGGAGACAGGGCTGTCTAAGGGGCTCGCAGCGGGGAGTGGTGGGAGCCTCCCACACCCCTTCACACGGGTAGGCGACACTGGCCGCAGCGGTAGACCCGGTACGGCGAGCCGACCGGACGACCGCGTCGGATGCGGGAACCCGAGAACGTGCAGGGGAGTGAGCGATCGCCCAGATGTACCGCGGCGATGCAAGGATCACCGTACCCCCTTGTGTCCACAGGCACACCCCCTCAATCCGATTGATATGTCCACGCAATCCGGGTGCCGCGCAGCGCCGGGCGAAGGATCCGCGATGGGCGGTACCTGTTGGCGGGAAGCCGCCCGGGTAGGGAAGAATCGGGCGCGGAAGGCAGCCGCAATGCGGAGGGGGACGGGGTGACCGCAGCGCTTGATCCGCAGATCGCCGCCCGGCTCGCCCGCGACCCGGCCGGTCTGGTCGCGGCGATCGTGCAGCAGCACGACACGGGCGAGGTGCTGATGCTGGCCTGGATGGACGAGGAGGCGTTGCGCCGGACCATCGCCACCGGCCGGGCAACGTACTGGTCCCGCAGCAGGCGGCGGTACTGGGTCAAGGGCGAGACCTCCGGACACCACCAGTACGTGCGCTCGGTTGCGCTCGACTGCGACGGCGACGCTCTGCTGGTGAGGGTGGAGCAGGTGGGGGCGGCGTGCCACACCGGTGCGCGTACCTGCTTCACGAACGTGATCTTCGAGGAGAAGGACCAGTGACCACCGGCATCGTGACCCCGGACGAACCGACCTTCCACGAACTGGCCCGCCTGCACCGGGTGGTACCGGTGACGCGGCGACTGCTCGCCGACGGCGAGACACCGGTCGGCGTCTACCGCAAGTTGGCCGGCGGTCCAGGCACGTTCCTGCTGGAGTCCGCCGAGCAGGGCTCCGCCTCCGGCGGTACGGCCTGGTCCCGCTACTCCTTCGTCGGCGTACGCAGCGCGGCGACCCTGGTCGAGAAGGACGGTACGGCCGTGTGGCTGGGTACCCCGCCGGACGGGGTACCGCGCGAGGGGGACCCGGTCGAGGTGCTGCGCCAGACGGTCGCCGCACTCGCCAGTTCGGGTATCCCCGCCACCGGCGAGGACCTGCCGCCGCTCTCCGGTGGCCTGGTCGGCTTCCTCTCCTACGACATCGTGCGCCGCTTCGAGCGCCTGCCCAGCCTCGCCGAGGACGACCTGCGGGTACCGGAGCTGGGGATGGTCCTCGCCACCGACCTGGTCGTGCTGGACCACTACACCGGCTCGGCGCTGCTGGTGGCGAACGCGATCCTGCCTGAGGGCGCGGACGCGCTGGCCGCCAGTGCGGCGTACCACCAGGCGATCGGCCGGCTCGACGCGATGACCACCGCCCTGTCCCGGCCCACCCCGCCGATGGTGTCCACAGTGGAGTTTCCGGGTGCGGGTACGGTCGCCTCCAGGACACCACTGGGCCTGCACCAGAAGGCGGTCGACTCGGCGAAGGAGGCGATCCGGGACGGCGAGTGCTTCCAGATCGTCGTCGCCCAGCGCTTCGAACGCCCGACCGAGGCCGATCCGTTGGACATCTACCGGGTACTGCGCACCACCAATCCCAGCCCGTACATGTACTTCCTGCGCTTCGACGGCTTCGACGTGGTCGGCTCCTCGCCGGAGGCGCACCTGAAGGTGACCGGGCGGCGGGCGCTGCTGCACCCGATCGCCGGTACCCGCTGGCGCGGCGCCACGCCGGAGGAGGACGGCCGGCTCGCCACCGAGCTGCTCGCCGACCCGAAGGAGCGGGCCGAGCACGTGATGCTCGTCGACCTGGGCCGCAACGACCTGGGCCGCGTGTGCAAGCCCGGCACTGTGCACGTGGTCGACTTCTTCACCATCGAGCGCTACAGCCACGTCATGCACATCGTGTCCACGGTCACCGGCGAGCTGGCCGACGGGAAGACGGCCTTCGATGCGGTTCGCGCGTGTTTCCCGGCGGGCACGTTGACCGGCGCACCGAAG
>JAFMQQ010000078.1 GCA_017354595.1 Micromonosporaceae bacterium | reverse complement strand
TCCAGGATCCGGAACGCGCCCGCCATCGCCGCGTGCGCTCCGGCCGACCACGGCAGGACCAGGATCTCCAGGTGCGCCCGCCGGTCCAGCTGCCGCAGGTGCGCCAGCTGGCCGGCGAGTTCCCGCGCCCCACCGACCGGCCGGGTCAGCGCACCCTCGCCCAGCACCACGGTCAGCTGCGGCGGCGGTCGGCGCGCGAGCAGCGCCCGCTGCCGCTGCACCCGCATGCCGACCAGCCGCTCGATCTCCTCGCTGTCGGGCTGCTCCACTGCGAGCGCGGCGCGGGCATAGTCGGCGGTCTGGAGTTCGGCCGGTACCGCCTCGCTGTGGTACCCACAGATCCGGCTCGCCGAGGCCTCGAGTCCCAGGTACAGCTTGAACCACTCGGGGATGGCCGGAGACGTGTCCCACCACTCCTGGCGCGAGGTACCCACCGCCATCTCGGCCAGTGCGTCGGTGGTCGCCTGGTCCACGCCGTACAGCCAGCACAGTGCCCGTACGTTGGCCGCGGTCACCGGTGTCTTGCCGGTCTCGATCCGGTGCAGGGTGGGCTCGGAGATGCCCAGCTGTGCCTCGACGACGTCACGCCGGCTGCGGCCGGTGGCCAGGCGCAGCCGGGTGAGCCGGCGACCGAGTGCCCGCCTCACTACGCGCTGCCCGGTTACCGGCACATCGATACGCTACCTGGCCGGCCGGTGGCTCCGACATTGCTACAGGCATCTGTGCAACGAGGGCTACCCTACGCTCGTGCGGGTGCTGGTGGTTGAGGATGACGCCGACGTCCGGGGCGCGGTGGTCGGGGCGTTGCGCTCGGTCGGCTTCGCCGTCGACCAGGCCGCCGACTGGAGCCAGGCCGACCTGAGCCTGAGCATCAACGAGTACGACTGCCTGGTGCTGGACCGGATGCTGCCGGAGGGCGACTCAGCCGGCCAGCTGTCCCGGCGGCGGCGGGCGGGGCTGGCCGTCCCGGCGCTGATGTTGACCGCGCTGGATGCCGAACGCGACCGGGTCGGTGGTTTCGAAGCGGGCGCGGACGACTACGTTTCGAAGCCGTTCTCCACGGCCGAGTTGGTGATGCGGGTACGGGCGCTGTGCCGGCGCCGTGGCACCGCCACCCCGTCCGTGTTGCGGTACGCCGACGTGGAGCTGGACGCGGCACGGCGGGACGTGCGCCGGGCGGGGGTACTGCTGACCCTCACGCCGAAGGAGTTCGCGGTGCTGGAGATGCTGCTGTCCCGGTACCCGTCGGTGGTCAGCCGCAGCGCGCTGATCGAGCACTGCTGGGATGAGGCGGCCGACCCAGCGTCCAATGTGGTCGATGTGATCGTCGGCCAGCTGCGCCGCAAGCTCGGCGAGCCACCGCTGATCGGCACGGTTCGCGGCGCCGGCTACGTCCTGGGTGGGACGGGCCGATGAAGCTGCGGCGCCGCACCGCGGGCCCCCGGGTACCGCTCCAGACGGCCGACCGGCTCTCGGCGCTGCGGTTCCGGCTCACCGCGCTGCTGCTGGTACTCAACGTTGTCGGCCTGGCCGGCATGGGTGCGGTGGCACTCTTCGTGGACCAGCAGCAGCGCAGCCAGGTGGCCACCGCCGAGCTGCGCCGGACCGCGAGTACCGCGGTCGCGTTGCTGCACTACGACTCCGGGACTCTCCAGATCGCGAACCTGCCCGCCGATCCGGCCGCGCAGGTTCCCACCGCTGTCTTCGTGTACGAGGGCGACCGTACCCAACTCGACCTGGTCTTCGCCCATCCGGCCGGGCTGCCGGTGATCCCGGCCGAGACGCTGCTGGCCCCGGCCCGCCAGGTCTGGCGCACCGGTGAGCAGATCACCGGAACCGTTGGCGGGCAACGGATCGGTTGGTTGCACATGCTGGCGGTGCCGTTCCGGCACCCGGTGACCGGCGCCGTCGCCGGTGCCGTGGTGGTGGTCGCCGACCCGGGCCCGGGGGAGGTGGCGCACCAGCGGCTGGAGGTCACGCTGATCGTCGGCGGCGGAGTATTCATGCTGCTGGCTGGAGTCGGTGGCAGCCTGCTCGCACATCGCGGTACCCGGCCGGCGGTGCAGGCGCTGGACCAGCAGGAGCGGTTTGTCGCGGACGCCGCGCACGAGCTGCGCACGCCGCTGACGGTGATCCGGGCGTTGTGCGAGGCGGCACTGGTCGAACCCGTGGCCCGCCCGGACCACCCGAACCCGAACCTGCCCGTCGATCCCAATCAGGCGGTACTCGACCAGGTGCTGCGTTCGACCCGCCGGCTGGGCGACTCGGTGGAGGCGCTGCTGACCCGGGCCCGGATGGTGGCCGGCCTGCGCGCGCTGGAACGCCAGCCGTTCCGCCTCGACCAGCTCGCCGAGGAGGTGCTCGGGGAGACGGTCCAACCGCCGCACACGGTCGAGGTCTCCGCGTCGCCGACGGTGGCGTACGGGGATCCGACGCTGGTGCGGATCGCGATCCGCAATCTCGGGCACAACGCCGTCCGGCACGGTCGCATCGGCGACGAACCGGCCCGGGTCAAGCTGATCGTCGGCGCGGGTGCGGTGATTGTGGAGGATCGAGGCCCCGGACCGGCGGCACCCGTTGCCGAACCGGAACGGTTCCACACCGAGGCGAGCGATGGCGTGGGGCTCGGGCTGGCGATCGCGGACTGGGTCGCCACGCTGCACGGCGGTACCCTCCGGCTGGATCCGGCACCCGGTGGCGGTACGGCGGCGACGCTGACCGTACCCGACCCGCCGGCTCTGCCCGCCCAGCGCAGCCGGCCGCACTGGCGCGACCGGCTCAGCCGGCCGGGCCGGCTTTGGAGCCGTCGGGCCTGATCACGTACCAGATGTGCATCAGCCCCTCGCCGTTCGCGTCACCCGGCTTGAGGTCCTCGGCGTAGCCGTACAGCGGCCAACCGTTCAGCGTCAACTGGTCGATGCCGTCCGGCCGGAGCAGGTGCCCGACCAGTTGCCGGTCGATACCGGAGACGCGCAGCCCGGCGGCGGCCGGTAGCGGCAGCCAGGTGGTGGCGCAGGCGTCGAGGCAGGTGGAGCGGGGCGGTCGCGACGAGTCGCGGTCCGACCGGTACACGAGGTAGCCCTGGCCGTCGATGACGACCGGCCCCAGGGTGGCGGAGTCCACCGTGAACAGGCCGGAGACCCGCGCCATCAGGCTCGGCGGCGGTACGGTGACCTGCCATGCGGTCGGGCCCGCCGAGCATCCGGCGAGAACCGCGAACCCGGCGGCCACCAGTGCGGCGGCCAGCCGCAGGCCGGCCAACCGAAAGCCGGTGCGTGGGTGGCGATCTGTGCGGAGCACGCAGTCAGTCTCGCCGATCCTCATCGGATCCTCATACTCGCTTCCGCAGAATGCCGGCATGGTCGCGTGCACTCGCGTGCTCGGCTGGGCGCGCGCCGCACTCGGTGTTCTCGGGTGTCTCGGCGCGGTGGGCTGCGCCGGCGTCGCCGCGCAGACGCCTGCGCAGACCATCGAGGCCTGCCACGCGAAGGTGGCCTTCTTCGGCCCGCTCACCGGGCGCTCTGAGGATCTCGGCATGTACATCCGCAACGGCGCGCAACTGGCCGTCGAGGGGTACAACCAGCAGCACCGCGGCTGCCCGGTCGAGCTGCTCTACTTCGATACCCAGGGGGACCCGAAGCAGGCGCCGGCCATGGCCCAGCAGATCGTCGCCGACGGGCAGATCATCGGGGTGGTCGGCCCGGCCTTCTCCGGCGAGGCCGAGACCGCCGACCCGCTGCTGGACCAGGCCGGGGTCGCCACCATCACCGCCTCAGCGACCGAGACCGCACTCTCCACAAGGGACTGGCGCACCTTCCACCGCATCATCGGCAACGACTCGGTGCAGGGGCCGGCCGCCGGCCGGTACATCGCCAAGGTGTTGCGCGCCAAGAAGGTCTTCGTCGTCGACGACAGCGAGGCGTACGGCCAGGGCCTGGCGAATGAGGTGATCCGGGTACTGGACACGGACGTGGTACAGAGCGGCACCGTGCTGGTCGGCCAGCTCGACTTCACCGATCTGGTGAAGCAGATCCGGGCCGCCGCACCGGATGCCATCTTCTTCGGCGGCTACTACCAGCAGGCCGGCGCACTGCTGACCCAGGTGCGCCGGGCGGGGGTACGGGCCACGTTCGTCTCCGGCGACGCGGTCAAGGACGAGGGGTTCCTGCACCAGGCCGGGCGGTACGCCGAGAACGCGGTCATCACCTGCCCGTGCCAGCCACCGGAGCGCTCCGGTGATGACTTCGCCGGCCGGTACCGGACCCGGTTCGGTACCGTTCCGGGCACCTACAGCGCGGAGGCGTACGACGCCGCGAACGTTTTCCTGCAAGGTCTCCAGGCCGGGCGCTTGTCCCGGCCGGCGATGACGAACTTCGTCAGCGACTACTCCGGCACCGGCGTCACCGGGACCATCCGGTTCACGCCGGCCGGGGAGCGGGTCGCGTCGTCGGTCACGGTGTGGGCGTACCGGGTGCGCAACGGGGGCATCGTGGCCGACCAACCCATCCCGAGTTCCTGACGGCGAACCCGGCAGGGCTCGCCCGGCGACCGATGGAGGCATGCAGATGAAACTCGGCAACCTCACTCAACCGGCGGCGGTCCGCGCCGCGATACTGTCGCTCGACCCGCCCGCCACCCGGGAACTCGCCGCCACTCTCCGGGCCGAGCACCTCCCGATCACCCGCTGCATCGGCTGGGGCGTCACCGGGTTCCAGCGGGTGCTGTCCCAGCGGGAGACGGTACTGCTGGACGCGCCGGCGGACTTCGGCCCGGCCGAGCTGCACCACGCGGTACGCGCGCTGCGCCACCTGGCGCCGGTGATCGTGCTGGCCGCCGGTCCGGTGGACGTACCGGCGGCGCTGGCCGCCGGCGCGGTCAACGTGCTCGACCGCTCGCTGCACCCGACCCACCTCGCCGCCCGGATCCACGCCGACCTGCGCTGGCTGGGCCGGCATCCGGGGGTGGAGCGGCCGGCCTCGGAGCCGGCGCAGGGGGAGCGGGTGCTGCTGCGGTTGATGATGCGTACCCGCGTCCCGATCTGCTGCCACCAACTGCGCTGGCTGCTCGGCGATGGCCGGACGCCGATCCGGCGGGACGCGCTGCGCGCCCGGATGCACCGGGTGCGGCCGGGCCTGAGCCGCTACGGTCTGCAGTTGTGCCACGACTCCGGTTGGGGTGCGTCCCGCTACTATGTGCGGCCGGTGTAGCCGGTTCCTATCCTGGCGGGATGGATCTGGAGTTCGCCGGTGAGATCTGGTTCTGGAAGGGCCCGGCTCCGTGGCACTTCGTGACCGTACCGGAGCCGGAGAGTGGCGCGATCGCCGATGCCTCGTCGCTGGTGACCTACGGCTGGGGATGCATCCCGGTACAGGCGCGGATCGGCCGGACCCGGTGGGCGACCTCGCTGATCCCCAAGGACGGCCGGTACCTGGTACCGATCAAGACCGCGGTGCGCAGGGCCGAGCGGCTCGATCTGGGCGAGACGGTGACCGTACAGCTCGTGGTTGACGTTTGATATCGCGCGCGTGTAGCGCGCCGGCGGCCTGATATCGCGCGCGTGTAGCGCGCCGGCGGCCTGATATCGCGCGCGTGTAGCGCGCCGGCGGCCTGAACTCGCGGCAGAGAACGTGCGTGACGCTCCACCCGTGGTGGTGGAGCGTCACACAACCGGTCAGCTATCGGTGACCCCGGCCGGCGGCCGTGCCATCACTGCTCATTGCCCTTCGTACACTTCCAACCCCTGGTGGGCCGGGCGACCTCGGGATTGCTCCAGGTGAAGGGCACCACGTTGAAGCAGGCCCGGACGTCCTGCCCGGCCGCCTTGTACTGGTACTTGGTCGTGCCGGCCGGTACCACCACCTCGAAGCTGTCCCGGCCCTGGGCAACGAAGACGGTAAATCCGTTCTCGTTCGTCGAGTTGTCCTTCCACTGCAGCACGACGGTGCCGCCATTGCGTTGGATGCTCAGGTTGCTGGGCAGGCCGGCCGGCTGGGCCGGGTTGCCGTGCCGGCCCCGACCGGGTGGCGCGAACGTCGGCACCGGCGCGGGCCCCGCCGACCGCTGCCCTGCCGGCTGGTTGGCTCCCTGCCCGCCCGCCGTCTGCGCGCCCGCCGGCTGGGTGCCAGAGCCACGACCGAAGAAGACCCACACGACCCCGGCCGCTACGAGCACAACGACGACGGCACCGATGGTGATCAGGTGGCTACGGCGGACCCGGGAACGTAAACCCGCGACCCGCGACCCGAGGGCATGCCTCGAGCCGGAGGGATCATGGTTTTCACTCATGACGGTGGATGGTACGGCCGGATCTCCACAAGTGGAAGGCCAGCCGTGTCCGCAAGACGTGCAAATACCCAGGTACGCAAGGGTTTCCACCGGGCGCGCCCGGCGCCTCAGTAACTGCCCACCCAACCCTGCGTGGCGGTCTCGGCGATCCGGGCCACCGCTCCGGTCGCCCGGTCGACATCCTGGACCGTGTTGTAGACGGCGAAGCTGAGCCGGCAGCTGGCCGGTGGATCGAGCCCGAGCGCGCGGTGGGCCAGGGTCGCGCAGTGGCACCCGGCCCGCGACTCGACGCCGTACCGGTCCAGCGCTTCGGCGACCGTGAACGGGCTGATGCCGGCGATGGTGAAGCTGACCAACGGCGTACGCTCGCTGGCGGTCGGTGGACCGTAGACGGTCAGGCCGGCGATGTCGCGCAGCCGGGACAGCGCCCGCTCGGTCAGTTGCCGGGTGTGCCTGCCCACCTCCGCCATCGCCCGCCGCACCACCGGGTGCGGCAGTGGGTCTCCGCTGCCGAAGTAGGGCCGCCCCGGCGCCGGATCGGCCGGATCGACCAGGTCGACCAGCAGCCGCAGCGCCTGCGCGGAGACGATGACGCCGAGGATGTTCGGCGTACCGGCGGCGTACTTCCAGGGCAGGTCGTTGTACGCCACCCGATCCGGCGCCACCTGCCCCTCCGCGATCATGTCCCCGCCGTACAGGAACGGCAACGCGCCGCGCAGCAGGTGCTCCTTGGCGTAGAGCACGCCGACGCCGAACGGGGCGAGCATCTTGTGGAAGGAGAAGGCGTAGTAGTCCAGGTCGAGCGCCCGCACGTCCACCGCGCTGCTCGGCGCCTGCTGCGCACCGTCCACAAGCAACAGTGACCGGCGGGTACCGTCCGGCTGCCGGTACCCGCTGGCGTCCGCGATCCGGCGTACCGTGCCAAGGTCCGGCTTGCTGCCGAAGAAGTTCGACGCACCGGTGCAGCAGACCAGCTTGGTCCGGGAGTCCACAAGGGACGCGAGGTGCGCCAGGTCGAGCCGGCCGGCCTGGTCGAAGCGCGCCAACCGGCACTGCACCCGGCGCCCGAACCGGGGCAGGATCTCCCGGCCCAGCGCGTACCAGGGGACGAAGTTGGAGTTGTGCTCCATCATCGTGGTCACCACGTTGTCGCCGTCCCGGAACTCGGTCAGCAACGAGTACATGACCGCGTTGATCGCCTCGGTGGTGTTCCGGTACGTCGCGATGGTGCGCCGGCCGGGGGCGTTCAGCCAGCCGGCGATGGTGTCGTACGCGCTCTCGAACAACCCGGTGGTACGCCGCGAGGCGCCCGACTGGCCGCGGTGCACGTTCTCGTACCACGGGACCAGGCTCCGGTACAGGTCGAGCAGCTCCCGCGGTGGCTGGGTACTGGCCGCGTTGTTGGTCACCACCCGACCGGTACGCACGAAGTCGAAGTGCGACCGGAGGCGCTCCACATCCATCGCACCAGGTTCGACGCCGGGCCCTGGGCGGAGCTGGTGCGAACCTTGAATCCGCTGGTCGGGAAGGTCCGTGGTTGCGTCGCGTCGGCGACACATCGGCGCCGGGCTTGCCGCGCGGGGGCAACCTTATCCGGGTGGGGACCCAGTTCCGCCTGCTCGGCGACCTCGAGGCTTCGGTCGACGGCCGGCCGCTCGACCTCGGCCACCTGCGCCAGTGGTGCGTGCTGGCGGTACTGCTGCTGGAGGTCAACCGGTCCGTCCCGGCTGACCAGCTGGTGGAGCGGGTGTGGGGACAGCGGGCGCCGCAGCGGGCGCGGGAGACGCTCTACGGGTACCTGTCCCGGCTGCGGTCGGCGCTGGCTCCGGCACCCGACGTCCACATTGGACGCCGGGCCGCCGGCTACCTGCTCACGGTCGATCCGGATGCGGTGGATGTGCACCGGTTCCGCCGGCTGGTCGCCGCCGCCCGCGGGGCGCCGGATGGCACGGCGGCGCTGGGCCTGCTCGAACAGGCGCTGGGCTTGTGGCGGGGCGAGGCGCTGCCGGCGCTGGACACGCCTTGGATGGGCGGCATCCGCGCGGCGCTGGACCGGGCCAGGCTCGGTGCCGAGCTGGACCGCAACGACCTCGCCCTGCGCCACCCCGGGCAGCATCCCGGGTGGCACCCGCAGCTGCTCGACCGGATGGCCGGGGCGGTCGCGGAACACCCGCTCGACGAGCGGCTGGCCGGGCAGCTCATGCTCGCCCTGTACCGGTCGGGGCGGCAGGGTGAGGCGCTGGAACGGTACCACCTGGTCCGCAACCGGCTCGCCGACGAGCTGGGTATCGACCCCGGCGAGCCGCTGCGCCGCCTGTACCAGCGGATCCTGCACGCCGACCCGACCCTGACGCCGGATCCGGGCACCGGCGCCGAGGCACTACCATCCACTGTGGACAGGCTGGGACAGGTACCGGTACCCCGGCAGGTACCGGCGCCACCCCCCACGTTCACCGGGCGGGCCGCGGAACTGGGGGAGCTGACCCAGCTGGTCGACGCGGCCACGATCTGCGCGATCGTCGGGCCGGGTGGGATCGGCAAGAGCTGGATCGCCCAGCGGTGGGCGGACCAGCACCGGTCCCGGTACCCGGACGGGCAGCTCTACGTCGACCTGCGCGGCTTCGATCCGGCCGGCCCGCCGGTACCGCCACCGGTGGCGGTGCGCGGATTCCTGGACGCGTTGGGCGTGGCGCCCGAGGCGGTACCGGCGCAGCTGTCCGGGCAGACGGCGCTGTACCGCAGCCTGGTCGCGGAGCGGCGGCTGCTGATCGTGCTGGACAACGCCCGGGACAGCGCGCACGCCGCCCCGCTGCTGCCCGGTACCGCCAGCTGCACCGTGCTGGTCACCAGCCGGCACAAGCTGGTCGGCCTGGTGACCGCGCACGGCGCCCGGCCGCTGGCACTCGGCCTGCTCGCCGACGGGCAGGCTCGGGCGTTGCTCGCCGGTCGTCTCGGCGAGCAGCGGCTCGCGGCCTG
>JAFMQQ010000077.1 GCA_017354595.1 Micromonosporaceae bacterium | reverse complement strand
TCGATGCTCACGTCCACGTCGGCGGTCGCCGGCGCCACCGCGATCGACAGGAAGTCCTGCCGGAACCCGATCACCGGCGCGACCGTCCCGGACAGGTCCATCGGCGGGCTGACCAGCGCGGTGTCCACCTCCGCGAGCGGGTAGAAGAAGCTGTCCACCATCGTGAAGCCGTCCGCCCCGCCGGTGAGGTTGGACTGCCCGAACGGGTCGCCGAACTGCCACACCTGGCCGGTACCCAGGTTGTCGACGACCGTCCATCCGTCGGGCGGCGAACCGGTGTCGAACGTCTCGGGCCGGCCCAGGCTGGTGCTGGCGTACCCGGGCGCGGCGCAGGTCCCGGCGCTGACCGGTACCGGCACCGGCAGGTCGAGGTCGCCATCGCCGACGCTCACGCTGCGCGTCACGCTCTGGTAGCCCGGGTACCCCGGCGAAACCGTCAGCGTGTACCCGGTCTGCGGGGCGAGCTGGAGCCGGTACTTCCCGGTGACCGGGTCGGTCCAGGTGCTGCCGGCCGCGGCGCCGTCCGCGGTCGCCGCGGCGACCTTCGCGTACAGCGGCCAGCCGTGTCCGCTGCCATCGGTCACCGTACCGGCCAGCGCGACCGTGGCGGCGGCAGCGGCGGCCGGCATGGCGACCGCGAGCGGGGCGAGCAGCACGGCGACCAGCGCCACCGGCGTGCGATGTCGCATCCTCAGCACTCCCTCGGTAGCAGGTCGAAGTCGACCGGTACGGTCCCGCCGGCCCGGATGCGCACCTCGGTGACCTGCGGCTGGTACCCGTCCTTCGCCACCGCCACGGTCAGCTTTCCGGTCCGCTTATCCGCCCACCAGCCGTAGCCGCCGTCCGGCCCGGTCATCAGCAGGTGCCGCCCACCCGACCAGTCAATCTGGACGGTCGCGTCCGACAACGCCGTACGCGCACCGTCGCACCCGACCGCGGTGACCACCCCGGCGACCTTGCCCCAGGTCTTCGGCGGCGTGACGGTCATCGTGACACCGATCGGCTGCAGGATGTACGGCGTGTCCTCGGCGACCGCGATGCCGGCCAGGTAGGTACCGGGCTGGTCCACCCGACCGTCCACAGTGGTCGTCACCGTGACGCTCTGCCCCGGCTGGAGCGTGGCGCTGCCCGACCCGATCGAGAACCACGGGACATCCGGTACCTCGCCGCAGGCGTCGAACCCGGGCAGCAGCTCCACATCGGACTGCGTGGCACTGCCTGCGATCGCGCCACCGATCTTGTAGAAGCCACACGCGCCCGCCGCCCGGTACGACACGTGGTTGGCGTTGGGCAGCTGAGTCCACGCGTCGGTCGCCGGGTCGTACCGGAAGCCCATGTTGTGCTGCACGAACCCGCCCTCGCCGAGGGTGACACCGCCGGAGACGATCAGCTGGCCGTTCGCCGCGGAGCTGGCGAAGGCCCAGTTCGGGATCGGCAGGCTCGCCTTCGGCGTCCAGGTGTCGGTGGCCGGATCGTAGGCGTAGGTGCTGGTACGCACGGCGCTGAAGTTGTCGATACCGCCGGTGCAGTACAGCTTGCCAGCGATCGCGCCACAGCCGAGATGGCCGGCCGGCTCCGGGTAGTCGGCCAGCCGCCGCCACCTGTTGCTGCCGGGGTCGTACCGGACCACCGCGGTGGAGGTCTGGAAGCAGGCGGAGTCCGCGCAGCCACCCACCAGATAGAGCTGGTCGCCGAGGACCGCCTTGCCAGCCGCGGCGACCGCGACCGGAGCGTCGGCCAGCTGCGTCCAGGTGTCGGTCGCCGGGTCATAGTCGAAAGTGGAGGGTGACGGCAGCCCGGTGGCGCTCCAACCGCCGGCGGCGTACAGCCTGCCACCGATCGCGCCCGCCGCCGCGTTCTGGCGTGCCTCCGGCAGGTCGGCGATGCGGCTCCAGTCCCCGGTACCCGGGTCGTAGAAGTAACCGGCGCCGGTGATGCGTACCCCGTCGAACCCGCCGACCGAGTAGACCCGGCCATCCAGCACGTCGGCGGAGTTGTCCATGATCTTCGTCGGGTAGCTGGCGACGTCGGTCCACGGCGCCTGCTGCGGCGTGCTCGCCGCCACTGGTGAGCCGCCCGCGGGAGGGCCCGCACCGGGCCGGAAGTCGCCCGGTATCTCGCGCAGCGGTGCGCCGGTGCCCAACAGGCTGAAGCCGCCCGACTGCTCGGACAGGGCGAAGCTCGCCGGCGCCGAGCCGGTGTTGGTGACGGTGAACGTCCGGCTGCTCGCCTGTCCAAGCTGGACGGTCGCGTCCACGGTGGACGGTTGGATGGTGAGCCGGCCAGCGGGCAGCCGCAGTTGTGCCGCAGTGACCGCATCGGGCGTCACCTGCACCTGGGTCTGGCCGGAGGTGTACCCGGTCTTGCCGGCCGAGAGCACCTCCGCGGCCGGGCCGCCGGTGGCCGGGGAGAACAGGCTGAAGAACCCGTCCGGTAGCGCCGGATCGCCGGGCGTGGCGGTCGTGGTGGCCACCTCGCCGGTACCGTCGCCACCGCGTACCGTCGCCGCGTTCACACCCGCACCCGTGTTCTGGTCCAGCACGTTCCCGACGACCAGACCGCCGGCCGCCGGGACACACTGCGGCGCACCGATCTGCACATCGTCCACCTGCCACCAGGTGCCGAAGGTGGCGGTCGCGTAGTGCCAGCGCACCCGCACCTCGGGCTGGCCGGCCGCCTGCGGGATGGGTACCGACTGCGGGCCGTTCGCGTCGCCGCTGAAGTGCTGGAGACTCGTCCAGGTGGCACCGGCGTCGAGACTCAACTCCACATCCACCACTGTGTCCGACGGCTGGGAGAAGTAGTCGGTGCGGTAGCTGATCGCCGGATCGGCCACTGTGGACAGATCCATGACCGGCGAGACGAGCGAGTTGTCCCGGCTGCCCGTGGAGCCGTCGGCAAAGTAGTCGGCGATGGCGAATCCACCACTGCCACCGGTCCGGTTGGTCCGATCCAGTGGATCGTTGAACCGCCAGACCTGCCCCTGGTTCTGCTGGTCGGCGACCGACCACCCGGCCGGCAGCCGCATGTCGTCGAAGTTCGCCCGGGCGCCGGTCCGGTACCGGTACCCGGCCGCGGAACAGCTGGCGGGATCCACCTTTAGCGCCGCGTCCAGCACCCGGTCGCTACTGGTGTCCACAGTGGACTGGCTGGGCAGGTAGCCGGGCGTCTGTGCCTCGACCTCGATCGAGAAGGACTGGCCAGCCGGTACCGCGATGGAGTACCGGCCGGTGGCCGGGTCGGTGTACACCGGATCGATCGGCGTGTCGGCGACGCTCACCTTGGCGTACAGCGGCCAGCCATGCCCCGAGCCGTCGGTGACCCGGCCGCTGACCGTGACCATCGGTACCGCCGCCAGCGCGAAGTCGAGCGTTGTGGTGGTGGCGTGGGTGACCGTTGCCGAGCGGGTCGCATCGACGTACCGGAACTTCGCCACCGTGACCGTATAGCCGCCCACCGGCAGCAGCACGCTGAAGCTGCCGTCGGTGCCGGTGCTGAGGTGGCGGGTGATCGGGCCGGTGATGGTCACCGTGGCGCCGCCGACCGGTTGCCCCGTCTGGGCGTCGGTGACGGTACCGGCCAGCCGGCCGGTGTCCCCGATCGGCGCCGCCTCAAGCAGCGCGAGCGCGTCCAGCCGGCCCTGGCCGTAGACGTTGTTGTCGCTCGCGGTACCGCCGCACTCCGGATCCGGTGTGTCGACCGCGGTCTCGTCGAGCAGTTCCCGGGTACCCGGGATGTCGCCGATCAGGGCCGGCGCGGCCGACCACAGCAGCGCCACCGCGCCGGCCACGTGCGGGGCGGCCATCGAGGTGCCGTCGAAGGTGGCGTACTGGTTGTTCGGGACCGAGGAGCGCACGGCCACACCGGGCGCGGAGATGTTCGGCTTCACCGTCGCGTCCTGGCCGGTGCCGCGGCCGGAGAAGGACGCGATGGTGTTGTTCTGGTCGTACGCGCCGACCGAGTAGGTCAGGGTGCGGCTGCCCGGCGAGCCGGAGGTCTGGCAGCCCGGGCCGCTGTTGCCGTTGGAGAAGACCGCGAAGATCCCGGCCGCCTGCCAGGCCGCGATCACGTCCTCCATGAACGGGTCGTTCGTCGGCACCTGCGAGCCCCAGGAATTGTTGATGATATGCGGCCGCTTGCTCGGGTCGGGGTTGTCGCCGGCCAGGTCGCGCGGCGCCAGCATCCATTCACCGGAGTCGACCAGTGCCTTGTCCGTCGGGCAGCAGCCGTTGGCCTCGATCCACTTGGCCGCGGGCGCCACCCCCACCTGGTTGCCGGCTCCGTCGTCGCCGACCATCGTGCCCATCGTGTGGGTACCGTGGCCGTTGTTGTCGCACGGCGCACCCTGGCAGGTACCGGCGGCGTCGAACCAGTTGTAGTTGTGGTCGAAGGTGCCGTCGCCGTTGTTTCCGCGGTACTGGCGCACCAGCGCCGGGTGGTCGAACTGGACACCGGTGTCGATGCTCGCCACGGTGATGCCCTCGCCACGCACGCCGAACTGGGCCCACACCTGGTCGGCATGGATGTTCGCCACGCCCCACTCCACCCCGTCGGGGCTCGCCGTGCCGGTACCGGCGGCGGCCCGGCGGACCGGTTCGACCAGGGCGTACCGGGTCGGCGCGCGTACCTCGGCGACGGCGCCGAGCCCGGCCAGCCGCAGGGCGAGATCCCGGGTCCCGCCCGGTACGTAGATCGCATTGCTGATCGTGTATGCCGTGTAGTCGACGCGCTCGCTGTCCAGCAGCGCCCGGGCCGGCCCCTGCGCCGCCCGCGCGGTCGACTGCAGCCGCTGGTACACGTACCGGCCACGGTCGTCCCAGTTCGCGATGCCCGGTGCTGCGCTCAGGTCGGCCCGCTGGTCGAACCTGACCCAGAAGTCGCGGGTCGGGCTGGTCGCGAAGCTGGCCAGCAGCGCCGGCTGGAGCTTGTCTGCCGGCGCGGTGGTGCCCGGGCCGGTGCTGGTCGCGACGGGCGACAGGAAGGCCAGCATGGCCAGCGCGACCGCGGCAGCGAACGGGCGGCGCGCCAGTACGGATCGTGGGTGTCTCGTCACAGCAGTAGCCCTCTATCCTTCGATCCCTGGCCTCACGCTACCGCAGAGCGGCTTCGACCGCGCCAACCCGGCATGTCCACAGTGGACCATCCGGTGCCAGCGCCAGGGCAGGATGAGCGGGGAGGGGCATGCGGTGTGGCCACCGCACGCCCCGCGTCACGGTACGACGATACTGGTGAATGCGACAGGGGTACTTGTACCCACCCGCTACCCGGCCGGGTCGCGGACGTCCACAGTGGTCACTTGTTCCGCCGGCCGGTACCGGCCGCACGCTCACCGGCTGACCTGGATCCAGTCGATGGCCGGTGCTGGGCCGTCCGGGTTGCCGAAGGTGATGGTGTTCCCGCCGGCCCGCAGGGTGATCGTGAGGCTCGCCGCCTGGCAGCAGACGTTCGATGCCGCTACGTCGATCGTCACCGGTGCCGAGCCGGAGACGGTGACCACGGCGGCACGGGTCGGGCGGCCGTTCGGGTGCAGGTAGCGGAAGTTCAGTGTGTACCGGCCGGCCGACGGCGCCGTCACCGGTACGGTCAGCGTTCCCTGGTCCCCGTGCGGCCAGACGCCGAGGAAGGCCACCGCCGCGCCACCCGAGGTACCGGGTTCGCTGCGCACCTGAGCCGACCCGGCCAGAGTGTTGCGCGGGTCCTCGGCCTCGATCCTGAGCAGCACGGCCGGTGCGACCGGCGAGCTTGGCAACGCGCTGCCGGTGGGCGACGGTTCGCCGGTCGGGCCGTCGCCGGCGGCCGACCCCGCTGCCAGGGGCAGCTGCCCAGCCGGTAGTCCGGCCGCGGGCGGACTGGCGGCCTGGTTCCCGTGCGGCACAACGGCCGGCACCCACCTCAGCCCGGCGGCGACGATCAACCCGGCGAGCAGGACGGCCGCGCCGGCGATCAGCCAACCGCGGTGGGGCAGGCCCGCCGCTCGGCGGCTGGTCCAGTCTCGGCGGCTGGTCCGGTGCCGGCTGGTCCGGTGCCCGCCAGCATCCGGGTCGGGCTCGGCGGAGATCCCGGCCTGCGCGGACCGGTGCCCGCCGGCATCCGGGCCGGGCTCGGCGGATAACCCGGCCTGCGCGGACGGTTGGCCGACCTGGCCGGTAGGCGCGAGCACTGCTTTCCCGGCAGGTTCGACCGCGGGTGGGGCGGCCAGCAGTGGTTCGGGCGGATGGGGAGTCGGCTGCGGCATCGACCGCGCCAACTCCGGGTCAAGCACCCAGGCGCCGATGCGTAACCGGTCTTCCTGTTCACCGGCCAACGGCACCACCTCCCGACGCCGGAAGCTACCCGGCGATGGTAGCGGCACCGCCGCGGCCAGCGGCAGTACCCGGCTCAGTCCCCATAGGACATTCAGTCCCCATAGGACAGCCAGGCGCCGGCCGGCTGCTTCTGCTGCGCCTGGCGCCGGGAGTAGTCGCAGACGCCGGTCGGGAATGCCGCCCGCAGCTCCGCCTGCTGCGCGGGGGTGAAGGCGACCGGGTAGTCGGCGAAGTCCAGCGCGCGCAGCGCACACTTCAGTACCGGCATCGCCAGCGGCTCGCCCGCCACCAGCCGGGTGTTCGAACCGACCGGGAAGAGGCTCGCGCAGGTGCCGGTACCGCCGTAGCGCAGCGTCTCGTGCACCAGCGTGCCATCCGGCTGGAGGCAGCCGTCGGTCACGTCCGCCGGCCGGTCGCTGGCGACCTTCGCCGACCGGGGCCGGTTGGAGTGATCCGCGTCGATCGCGTTGAGCCACCGCTCCATCGCGGCCAGCTCATAGACGCTCGCCACACCGGCCGTGGCGATCCCGTTCGCGATGATCACCTGGTTGGCCACCGTACCGGCCGCGGTCATCCGGGCACGCATCACATAGGACCATTCGCTGGTGTGGATGTCGTTGCCGAACCCGGCCAGGTCGAGGTCGTCGCGCTGGTCGATGACCGCGGTCTCGGCCAGTCCCTGGCCGCCGCTGTTGACTATGTCGTCCCGGTACGCCGCGGCCAGCGCGTGCGGATCCGCCTCGGAGCGCTGCGGCACCGGGCGGCCGGCGAAGTCGTACCCGCCGATGCCCGCGTTGAGATCGGCGAACTGCTGGGCGCTGATCTGCCCGTCCAGCAACGCGTTCAGCCCGTACTGCACGCCAACGTTGTCCAGCATGCTGCGGGTGAAGCCGGTATCCGGGTCACGGCCGAGCTGGTTGACGTACTGCTCGGCCGCCGAGCACTTGACCCCGGTCGGGTTGGTGACCGGATCCCAGCGCAGCGCCGGCGGGATCGACGAGTCGCAGCTGTCGGTGGCGGTGACCCGGCTGGCGAAGGTCGCGTCCCACGATGTGCAGCTGTCGTAGGCGAGGAAGCCGGCGACCGCCCGCCGCTGCTCGGCAGAGAAGCCGCTGCCGGCGGCGCCGAAGTACCGGTCCAGCAGGCGGCAGTCGGAGACCGGCCCGAGGGTTGTGGCCGGGTCCGGGAAGGAGATGCTGGGGATGATGCCATCGAGGATGCCGGGGTACGCGTCGGCGATGTCGTACTGCTGGATCGCCCCGCCCGAGCCGCCCCAGCCGATCGTGTGCGCCACCGGACCGTACACCTCGATGAAGTGTTCCTTCACCATCATCGCGGCCTCGGCCGAGATTATGGTGCTGCAGTTGGTGTCCAGCACATTGAGGGTGGCGGATGCAACCGCGAAGCCCTGGGACAGGAACAGGTCCTGCACCACGCCACCGGTCCCGGTGCCCTGGTGGAACCCGGCGTTGCAACCGCCGCCGAAGGTGTAGACCAGGCGCCGGTTCCAGCTGGTGTCCGGCTGCCACGGCACCGGATCCGCGCCGTCGTCGAGCACCGCGATCTGGTACACGGCACGGTCGATCGTGCCCTGTTCCAGGCGCACGATGTACGGCACCGCCCGGCCGTTGACCGATGCGGTGGCCAGATCGGCCGGGCGCGCCGTACGGTCGGCCAGCGGGTGGAACCCGCCGGCGGTGTCCCGGTACAGGTAGGAGACCTGGGTCGGCGCGGCACAGCTGGGCGGGCTGGCGGGTGCGAGGCCGAACGCCTGGGTCTGGCAGATGAACGGCTCCTGGCGGGGACCGGAGAAGACCGGGCCGTCGATGCTGTGGTTCGCCACGCCCAGTTGCGCGCTGGCCCGGCCGGCGGTGGCGGTGATCCGGTGCCGGCCCGGGGCCAGGCCGGTGACCAGCGCCAGCCAGGAGCCATCGGGCTGCGGCCGGGCCTGCACGGCGGACGGCTGCCCGTCGACGCGAAGACCCGGCGTGCCGGCGCTGCGGATGCGTACCAGGAGGTCGCCGCCGCTGATCAGATCCGGATGGGTGTTGGAGACCGGCTCGATCGAGATGCCGGGGCCGCCAGCGGTGCCATAGGCAGGCAGCGAGGAACCCGCCATCGCGGCGGCGAGGATCCCGGCGGCGACGACCAGGACGGTGGATCGTCTCATCCCGCACTCCTTTGTCAGCCTCGACCCAGGGACGGCATCGAGGTCGGGCGTACCATGCCGATCTTGGTCGATCCCACCCCGGTGCGCAAGGCTCCGGGGCAAGGGTGGCCCAGCTCGTCCACTGTGGACTGAGGTGGTCGCGCTACTGGAAGCCGGTGCAGTACGTGGTCCCCGTCCGCAGCGAGCACACGTTCCACTTGACGTCCTTGATCGGACCGTTGAGGGAGAACTTGAACGTCTTTGACGTCCCGTCCGCGACCGAGACGTAGGGATCGGGCTGCGCGTACCGCAGCTGCCAGGCGCCGTTGACCAGCAACTGGTAGGAGATCCGCAGGTAGGAGCTCGACGGGTACCGGGCGGTGTCCACGATCGAGCCGCTGGAGGTGGCGGTCGTACCGTTCCAGGAGGCGGATCCGGTGGCCCGGCCGTAGTTGGTGCCGAGGTTGAAGGTGGCGCTGCCCACCGCTGGCGTGGTCGGCACCGGGCTGGGCGGCGGGGGTGGCTGGGCCGGCTGGGTTGGACTGCCTGCGGGCGCGCTCGGGCTGGGCGTCGGGTCGACCCCGATCCGGGCCGAAGCCGGCGGTTGCGCCACGGCCTGGGCCGGATCGCTGGGCCCACCGGCCGGGGAGTAGGCCTGACTCGGCGCGGCCGGGTGCGCCGACGGCTTCGGCGAAGCCTGCGACGTCATGGCGAACGCGACCCCGCCGGCAACGGCGAGTACCAGTGCCGTCACGCCGACGATCGCCCACCGGCGTACCCGGCGCGCAGTGCCGGCCCGGCGTACCCGACCGGGGCGCACGGTGGTGGGT
>JAFMQQ010000472.1 GCA_017354595.1 Micromonosporaceae bacterium | reverse complement strand
CTGCTGGCCACCGGTACCACCGCGGTCGCCCTGGCGCTGGCCGGCGTCGCCCTGCTCGGTGTGCTCGCCGCGGTCCTGATACCCGACCGGGCCGGCTGGTTCGCCGGTGTCGTGGTCGCCGCCGGTGCCGGCGCGGTCGCGGCCACGGTCACCGCCGTTTTCCGGGTACGCCCGGTCTCCGCCGCTGCTGTGGTCACCGTCGTGGCGGTGGCGCTGGGTGCGCTGTTGCCGGTATTCGCGCTGCGGCTGGCCCGGCTGCCGTTGCCGCGCATCCCGACCGACCTGGCCGCCTTCCGGCAGGACGAGAAGCCGACGCCGGCGCAGCACGTACGCCAGGCCACCCTGGTCGCGGAGCAGGGACTGACCGCGCTGCTGGTCGCGCTCTCCGTCACGGTCGCGGGCAGCGTCGTGGTGCTGCTGTCCGGCACGCCGACCAGGTGGACGGAGTGCCTGGCCGGTGCGGCCGGCACCGCGGTGCTGCTGCGCTCGCAGGCGTACGCGGGACTCGGCCAGCGGCTCGCGCTGCTCGCCGGTGGGGCGGTGGCGCTGGTACTGACCGCGGTGCGGGTCTGCCAGGGCGGCGGAGCCCGCACCTGGATGGTCGTGCTGGTGCTGCTGGTACTGGTCGGCACGGCGAGCGCCGCGCAGGCGGTACGGGCGGCCAGGCACGCCCCATCCCCGTACTGGTCCAGGACGCTGGACATCTTCGAGATACTCGCGCTGCTCGCCCTGGCGCCGACCGCCGCGCAGGTGCTCGGCGTCTTCGCCGCGCTGCGCTCGCTCGGCGGTTGATTGTCCTATGTGGACACCACGGGACCAGCTGCAGGCGTACCAGTTCCTGCGCCGCCGGTTGATCTCCGCACTGCAGCGCGGAGACGCCAACCACCACCAGGCGCCCAGCCGGCGCCTGGCGATCTGCGTCTTCGGCGGGGTGGGCATCATGGCGCTGCTGGGCGCCGGGTTCGCCATCTGGGGGGTGCTGCGCCCGGGCAACAGCCGCACCTGGGACAGGCCCGGCCAGGTCATCATCGAGAAGGAGTCCGGTGCCACCTACGTGATCGGCACGGACAACCTGCTCCACCCGGTGATCAACTACACCTCGGCGATGCTGCTCGCCGCCGGCCACTCCACGGCGGTGACCGTCTCCGCGCGGTCGCTGTCCGGCGTGGCGCGCGGCCAGCCGTTGGGCATCGATGGCGCGCCGACCAGCCTGCCGCCCGCCGACGCGCTGATGACCAGTAGCGAGTGGACGGTCTGCGTGTACCACCCGGCCGACCGGCCCACCGCGGCGCCGCCGGTCACCGTGCTGCTCGCCGGTGCGCCACCCGCCGGCGGCCTGCCCGGCGCGGGCCAGATGGTGGTTGTCCGGGACACCGGGGGCAACACGTACATGCTCACCGGCGGGCGGCGGCTGAAGCTGGTGGGCGGGGCGGTCGCCGCGCTCGGCGCGGATACCGTGCCACCGGTACCGGTCAGCCAGGCCTGGCTGAACTCGGTGCCGGTCGGGCCCGACCTGACGCTGATCAATGTCCCGGGCCGCGGGCAGCCCGGGCCGCGGGTCGGCGGGGTCGCCACCAGGGTCGGCGAGGTACTCGTCGCCACCAGCGTCGGGGGGGCCGACCGGTACTACGTGGTGCGGCAGAACGGCCTGGCCGCGGTGAGCCAGACCGTGGCGGCGCTGGTCCTCGGCAACCCGGGCACCGGGCCGGCGGTACCGGTGCCCCTCTCCGCCGCGGTCGCGGCGCCGACCGCGGCCTCCCCCAGTTCCGCGGACTACCCCGACCTGGTACCGCGGCCGGCCGTCCCGCCCAGCAACCCGGTGTTCTGCCTGGAGAACGCGGGCGGCGACATGGGCCGGATGTGGCTCGGCGACAGCCTGCCCCTGCCAGCCGGTGCGCACCCGGTGCCGGTGGCCGGTAAGGGCCAGGGCCTGCCCGTCGCCGACCAGGTGCTGGTACCACCAGGCTCCGGCGCGCTGGTCCGCGACCAGGCGGCGCCGGGCGTCGATACCGGCACCATCTACCTGATCACCGACCAGGGCGTCCGGTACCCGCTGGGCGGCGCGGACGTGGCCAGGGCACTGGGCTACGACGGGATCACGCCGGTACCGGTCGCCTCCGCGATCCTGACCCTCTTCCCGCTCGGCCCGCTGCTCGACGCCGCCGGCGCGCAGCGGGTGGCGGTTCCGGTGGGCTGAACCGGCGCACACCGCGCGCTGGTCGGCGGATCTGGGCCGAGGAGGAGAGATGCCGGAGATCCCGGTCTGCGTCGTTGAGGACCACCCGCTCTACCGGGCGGCACTGGTCCGCGAACTGTCCGTACCCGGCTTCTGCGTCGAGGCGAGCGCCCGCTCGGTGGAGGAGTTCCTCGCCTACCGGGTACCGCCGGGGCGGGTGGTCATCCTGGACCTGAAGCTGCCCGGCGCGCACGACGCGGCCGCGGTACTGACCATCTGCGATGCGGGGCACCGGGCGATGGTGGTCTCCGCACACGGCACCCAGAGCGATGTGCTCGCGGCGATGGCGGCGGGCGCCCGGGCGTACCTGACGAAGGAGGCGGAGGCCGAGGAGATCCTGCGGGCCGTGCGGGTGGTCGCCGACGGCGGTACGTATGTCTCGCCGACCCTCGCCTCGCTGCTGCTGGACTCCTCCCGGGTACGCGACGCCCGGATGCGGCTGCCGCTGTCCGACCGGGAGCGGGAGGTGCTCTCCCTGCTCGCCGCCGGCGAGCGGGACCAGGAGATCGCCGACGCGCTGGAGATCAGCGTGCGTACCGTCCGCTCGCACCTGGACCGGATCCGGGAGAAGACCGGCCGCCGGCGCCGCCCGGAGCTGACCCGGCTGGCGATCGAGGAGGGCATCGCCCGGCCGCAACGGGAGCGGTGAGCCGGCTCGCCACGCCCGGCCGGATGCTGCGCGGCACAGCCGGATGCTGCGCGGCACAGCCGGTTGTTGCGCCGCACACCAAGCCCGCCGCACGCCAAGCCCAGCGCGCAACCGCTGCCGGTCAGCGGGTGACCACGATCCGGTCGATGGCCAGGGCGGCACCCGACGGGTTGCCGAGGGTGATCGAGTCGACGCCGGCCCGCAGGGTCACCGGTACCGGCCTGGTGGCACAGCACGCGGCGGCCTGCGGCCCCGGCGGTACCGGTACGGTCACCGGCGCCGAACCGCCGACCGTGACGACCAGCCTGCTTGCCGCCCCGCTCACCGGGGCCGGGTAGAGGTAGCTGACGACCAGGGTGTACCGGCCGGTCGCGGGTACCTCGACCGCGGTGAATGTCAGGCTGGCCGCCGCGGCACCGTCCATAGTGGAGCCGGGATCGGTCACCACCGCACCGCCCGATGCGCCCGGGTACGCCTGGATCACCGCGGATCCGGAGAGCACGTTCTCCGGCGCCTCCGCCTCGTAGCTGACCGGCTGGAACGGTGCCGGGCCGCCCGCACCAACGGGTTGCGGGCTCGGCTGCCCGGTCGCCGGGTTGACGGAGGTATCCGCCGAGGGGCTGGCCGCCGACGACTCCGAGCCGGGCAGTTCGCCGGCGGCAGGTGCGCTCGAGCGGACCGGTTCGGGCCCCGGCGCCGCCGCCGGC
>JAFMQQ010000471.1 GCA_017354595.1 Micromonosporaceae bacterium | reverse complement strand
CCGGCTCGATCTGTTCGACAAGTACGCCCCGGTCACGGTGCAGAACTTCGTCGGGCTCGCCGAGGGAACACAGCAGTACCAGGATCCGCGCACCCGTAACCCGGGCTCCGGCCCGTACTACAACGGAAGCATCTTCCACCGGGTGATCAGTGGCTTCATGATCCAGGGCGGCGACCCGACCGGTACCGGGCGGGGTGGTCCCGGGTACGACTTCGCCGACGAGTTCCACCCGGACCTGCGCTTCAACCGACCGTACCTGCTGGCGATGGCGAACCCCGGCCGGCCGAACACCAACGGGTCGCAGTTCTTCATCACGGTCGGGGCGACCCCGCACCTCAACGACAAGCACACCATCTTCGGCGAGGTCACAGACGAGGCCTCGAAGCGGGTCGTGGACGCCATCGCCGGTACCCGCACCGACCGCAATGACCGTCCGGCCCAGGACATCGTGATCGAGCGGGTCGAGATCGAGCGCTAGCCGCGCGCTACCCTCGTGGCGTGACAAACGTCCATCCGGTCGGTGTACCAGTCTGCTACCGGCACGCCGGCCGGGAGACGTATGTCCGCTGCACCCGATGCGACCGGCCGATCTGCCCGGACTGCATGCGGGAGGCGTCGGTCGGCTTCCAGTGCCCGGAGTGCGTGGCGCAGGGCCGGCGCACCCAGCGGCCGGCCCGCACCGCGTTCGGCGGCGGCCCACTGGGCGAGCGCGGCTACGTCACCATCACACTGATCGCCGTCAATGTCATCATGCTGCTCGCCTCGCTCGCCTCGGCCCGCAACGCCGGTGGCGCACTGGCCGGGCAGGGCTTCGGCGGGCTGCTCGGTGGCATCACGCCGCTGATGCAGCGGCTGGGCGTGCAGGGCCAGGCGCAACTGAACGACGGGCAGGTCATCCCGTACGGCATCGCGAACGGTGAGTACTACCGGCTGTTCACCGCGATGTTCATGCACTACGGCGCGCTGCACATCCTGATGAACATGTGGGCGCTCTGGGTGCTCGGCCGGACGCTGGAGATGGCGTTGGGGCCGGTACGGTTCCTCGCGCTCTACCTGGTCGCGGGTTTGGGCGGCAACGTGGCGGCGTACCTGTGGCAGCCGGGCGCACTCTCGGCCGGCGCATCGACCGCGCTCTTCGGACTCTTCGCCGCGCTGGTGATCGTGCTGCGCCGGATGCGCCGTGACATCTCCACCGTCATCCCGGTGATCGTGCTGAACCTGATCATCACGATCTCGGTTCCCGGCATCTCGATCGCCGGGCACCTCGGCGGGTTCGTCACCGGCGGGCTGGTCGGCGCCGGGATCGCGTACGCGCCGCGGGCGAACCGCACCCTGGTACAGGTACTCGCCGTGGTCGGGATGCTGGCGGTACTGGTCGTGCTCACCCTGACGAAGACGGCGGCGCTGCGGGGCTGACCCCCGACTGCTGCCTGATCGCCAGCAGCGTGCGCAGCGCCTGGTCCGGCGGTTCACCCAGGTCGTAGCTGCTGAACAGGTGCAGGCTGTCGCTGGTGTCGATCTCCAGGAACTCGTTGCGCAGACCCAGGTGGCGGCGCCGCTCCACCCGCATCTGCTCCACCTGCGACCAGGCCAGCCGTCGCCGGCCGATGAAACCGGCGACCACGGTCAGACCGTCCGGGTCGGCGGCCAGCCGTACCGGGGCCGCCACGTCCCGCACCAGGTAGCCGGCGAGGGCAACCGCCGCGACCACCGACAGGGAGCCGCCCAACCGGTCGCCGGAGGCGAGCAGCAGGACAAGGGCGGCGAGAACGAAGATCACCAGGCCGGTCGCCTTCAGCCCGACCAACCGGCCGTCGACCCGCCACCGCGCCGAGGTCGGCAACGGCTCGGCCACCTCGCCGGGCTCACCGGCACCGCCGGGCTCACTGGCACCGCCCGGCCCGGCCGCTTGGCCGGGTCCGGCTGCCGCCGGTCGTGGCGGCCGAGTCACTTCGGGTCCGGTACCCGGCGCGGCCGGCCTGGGCGGCGGTGGACTCTCCTGCATTCTGCCGACCTCCTAGTCGCGCAGCACCGGCTAGTCGCGCAGCACCCGGCCCTGCGCGTCCGTGCCGCCATTGATCAGGATGATGATGCCGTCGACCAGGCCCCAGATCGAGCCGACGCCGAGGGTACAGATGCTGACGATCAGCTGGGCGACCCCGAGGCCGGTATGCCCGGTGTAGAAGCGGCCGACGCCCAGGCCGCCGAGGAAGATGCCGAGCAGGCCGGCGACCATCTTGCTCTTGTCCGAGTACGGGCGCCCGAGCGGGTCGTACGCCGGCGGCGCGTACCCAGCCCCGTAGCCGGCCGCCCCGGGCGGCGGGTAGGTGGGTGCCTGGTAGGCCGGCTCCGCGTAGGTCTCCGCGGCCGGGTGGAACTCGGCGGCGGACGGGTAGCCGGCCGCCGGCGAACCGGGCGCGGCGGGCGGAACCGGTCCCGGCCCGGACGGGTGGGTCGGGTCGGCGAGGTACCCGGGCATCGTCGGATCCGATCCCGGGGCGGGCGGCGGACCGCCCGGCTCGGACGCTCGGGTGGGATCCGAAGGCCACGGCGCGCCCGGTGTCTCCGACATACCACCGAGCCTACTGACCTGCGCCCCGTACACATCTCGAACCAGCTCGGGACACAACGGTGACCGCCCGTCCGAGATGATGAGCGGGTGGCCAGTGGCTCGGGCAAGGATGTGTCGGGCAGGGATGCGTCCGGCAGGGAGGGGTCCGGCAAGGGTCTGGTTCTCGTGGTGGAAGACGAGCAGGCCATCGCCGAACTGGTGCGGCTGTACCTGACGCGCGACGGATATGGCGTACACGTGGAACACGACGGTGACGCCGGGCTGGCCGCTGCCCGGCGGCTACGCCCGGTCGCCTGCGTGCTGGACATCCGGCTACCCGGTACCGACGGCACCGAGATCTGTCGCCAGCTGCGCGAGTCCGGCGACTGGACCCCGATCATCTTCCTCACCGCACGCGACGACGAGGTCGACCGGGTTCTCGGGCTCGAGCTAGGCGCCGACGACTACGTGACGAAGCCGTTCAGCCCGCGCGAGCTGGTGGCCCGGGTGAAGTCGGTACTGCGCCGGGCGGCGGGTCCACCCGACGGCGGGCGGGTGCTGCGGGTCGGCGAGGTGACGCTCCACCCGCAGCGCCGCTCCGTCCACATCGGACAGACTGCGGTGAGCCTCACGCCGACCGAGTTCGACCTACTCGCCCACCTGATGCAGAAGCCGGGCCGGGTGTTCACCCGGGAGGAGCTGCTCGCCTCGGTGTGGGGGTACGCGGCGCACGGTGGGACGCGTACCGTCGATGTCCACGTGGCACAGATCCGCGGCAAGTTCGGCGATGCCGCCGACGTGATCCGTACCGTCCGCGGCGTTGGTTACACCGCGAATGACTGAACCACGCTGGCGGCCCATCCACCGCCGGGGGCGCCGATCACCGCGCGGCCGGCCCTGGCTGCGCACGCTGACCGCGCGGGCGGTGCTCGTCACCTGCCTCGCGTCGCTGGTCTCGGTGCTGGTCACCGCCGCCGTCGCCGCCCCGCTCGCGGTACGCTCCAGCAACCGGCAGACCCGGGCCGACCTCGCCGCCCGGGCCAACCTC
>JAFMQQ010000470.1 GCA_017354595.1 Micromonosporaceae bacterium | reverse complement strand
TCAAGCTGGCCCAGCTGCCCGGCGGTGACGCGGCCAGTGGCACCGTCATCGTGGCGATCCAGCTGACCAACACCTCTGCCCAGCCGTGCCAGCTGAACGGGTACCCGACCTTCACCCTCGCCGCGGGTGGCCGCAGCCTGAGCGCCACCATCCAGCACGGCGGCATGCCGATCGCGCCGATCAACGAGGCCCCGCAGCCGGTCACCGTGAAGCCGGCCACCCGCGCCGGATTCCTGCTCGTGTACCAGAACCGGCCCGCGAGCGGCACCGGCACCTGCAGCACGGCGACCACGATGTCGCTCAAGCTCGGCAGCGCGACCGTCAGTGGCGGGGTCCAGGTTCTGGTCTGCGGCCCGGCGATGAAGGTCTCGCCCTACGTGGCCGGCAACAGGCTGGCCACCTGACCGGAGCCGCCGCCCTCAGGTGGAGTGCTGCGCCCGCGGTGGCGGGACGACCGGCCGGACACTGCCGGTCGGTCCCACCGCGGGCGGGTACGGGGAGAGGTTGTTCCACTGGCCGAAGTCCGCGGCCCAACCCTCGTCCCGGTCGCAGCCGGCGCCATCCACCGTGATGCCGTACTGCACCTGGCGCAACTGGGCCCGCGCGTCCCACTGCCCGGCGGACCAGGCGGACGTCTGCCAACCCCAGGTGATCTTCCCGGCGTCGAAGAGCCGGCCGATCACGTTGATGCCGCCGTACGCGCCGGTCTGCGCCACCCCCAGCACCGAAGCCACGCCGTCGAAGTACGCGTTGATCGCCGTCTGGTCGGCCGGTTGGGCATCGAAGTCGACGCTGAAGTAGATCGGCCGCCGGGACGGCATGCCGCAGATCAGCGCCTGGCGGATCGCCTCACGCGCGTTGGTGACCCCTTGGTTGTACCCGTTCAGCGCCTCGCTCGGCTGGTACTCCCAGTTGCACACGATGTCCAAGCCGGCGGCGGTCAGCGCCTCCGCCTCCGATCGGGTGAGATTCTTGCCGTTCGTGTTGAAGCTGAGGTACCGGCAGGCGAAGGTGTAGCCCGCGGCCAGCAGCGCCGAGGGGCGCGGCCGGCCCCAGGAGTAGTCGACGCCGTTGATGACGGTGGCCGCCTGGGCGCTTCGGAGAGCGAGCCCGCCGACCACGGCAACCGTTCCGCCAACGGCCGCGGTCAGTAACGCCCGACGCGATGCCACTCTCCGGGACGTGCGGTGGCTGTTCATCAAAGCTCCTGTCCGGGGGCTGGGGCATACGGCAGCAGATCCTAGCGAAGTCAGCCCTGCCGTGCCCCGGCTCGGCGTGTCGGGCGAGCCCAGCGTCGACCGTGATGCCGACGTTGACATCCATCGCGATCGCGTTTCTGCTACGGTGTCGTCACTTGTCACCGCACCGACGCCTGCCGTCCCGGACCCCGCGGGAGGTCCTGCCGTGTCGATGACCATGAGCCGTCTATCGCCGGTACGGCCTGCACTACGCCGCCTCCTCGGCACCGCCCTGGGCGCCGCCATCGCCGTCTCGGCGACCGCCGTGCCCACCTCCGCGACTGCGGCACCCGCGGCCGCCGCACCGGCCGGAGCATCGACCGCGACCAGCGCGCCCCAGTCGGCATCCCGACCGACCGACCCCATCGCGCATGACCCGACGATGGCCAGGGAGGGCGGCTACTACTACGTCATCATCACCGGCGATGCGGGTAGGCCGAACACGTACCTCCCGATCAAGCGGTCCAGGGATCTGGTGCACTGGGACGAGCTCGGTCCGGTCTTCACCGCCCTGCCCGCGTGGGTGAGCCAGCAGCTCGGCGTGACACCCGCCGACGCCTGGGCGCCGGACCTGACCCGGGTCAATGGAGAGTGGCGGCTGTACTACGCGGTGTCCCAGTTCGGCACCCAGAACTCCGTCATCGGTCTGGCTACGACGCCGACGCTGGATCCCGCCAGCCCGGCCTACCGGTGGACCGACCGGGGCATGGTTATCCGGTCGACACCCGGTGTCGAGGACTACAACGCGATCGACCCGGCGTACGTCAGCGATGGCGCGGGCGGCGCCTGGCTCGCCTTCGGCTCGTTCTGGGGCGGTATCAGGATGCGCCGGCTCGATCCGGCGACCGGCGAACTCTCCACCACCGACACCACCGTGTACCCGTTGGCCTCGCGGGTCGCCCCGGATGCCGAGGAGGGCGCCTCGATCGCCTGGCACGGTGGCTACTACTACCTGCTGCTCTCATTCGACTTCTGTTGCCGGGGAGTCGAGTCCGACTACCGGATGGTCGTGGGCCGGTCGAGGTCGGTCACCGGACCGTACCTCGACCGCGACGGCGTACCGCTGACCAATGGCGGAGGCACCGAGGTGCTCCGCGGCTACAACGAGTTCATCGGTACCGGCGGCGGCTCCTTCTACGCCTCGGAGTCGGGTGCCTACCTGGTGAACCACTACTACGACGCGACCGACGGCGGTGCGCCGCGGCTGAACGTACGCCCGGTGCAGTGGTCGCAGGGGTGGCCGGTGGTCGGCGACCCACTCAACCCGAGCCGCCAGGTCGGCCACGGCGACGCGTACGTCCGGCTCATCGAGCGCACCACCGGGCGACCGGTGATCGATGTCGGCTGCGGCTACGAAGGAGCCGATGTCGCCCTGGGCGTCGATACCCCGGGCGACGGTTGCCAGCAGTGGCAGTACGGGTACCGCGGCAATCCCGCCGGACGCACTGGCACCTCGAGCCTGCTCAACCGCTTCAGCAACAAAATCATCGAGGTCGCCGCGTGCGTCAACGTGGATGGCGGGCGGACCCAGGAGTGGGGCTGGATCGGGTTCCTGCCGAACAATGACTGCCAGCGCTGGCAGGCCGAGCCGACCACGGACGGCTGGACCAGGATCCGTACGATCCTGCCCGGGGCGAGGGTACTGGACGTGGCCCGGTGCGCGGGTGGTACGACCGACAATGTCGTCATCAACCAGCGCAGCGACGCGTCATGCCAGCAGTTCCGCCTCGCGCCGGTCGGGCCGGTCCTGCTCATCGACGAGGACACCACCTCCACTGCGCTGGGCGGCCCGGGCTGCCCACCGGGTGGAGTCATCGCCGATACTTCATCCTCCACAGTGGAGTGCCGGCAGTGGCGCTTCACGTCGGCCGGTGGCGCCGAATACACCATCACCGACGCGCGTACCGGGCACCCACTCGCCGTCGGTGCGTTCACGCACTGGACTCTTGTCCCGCGTACCGACGGAGCGTGGAACCTGGCCCTGGTCGGCACGACGGTCGCCCACGTTGTGAAGGTATTGATTCCGTAGAGCCTGGTGCATACTGACGCGGTGCGGTTGACCAGGATGTTCAGCGCCGACCAGGGTACGTAGCTGCTGGCCGCCGGCATCCTGCTGGCGGTTGCCGGACTCGCCGGCGCGGTACTCTCCTCCTCCGTCCACAACAGAGCGTCCACCGTGGACACACCGAACAGTCGGCCGGCCCGTACCTCCTCGTCGGCCCTTTAGGGTCTCATCGATCCCCGGACGCTGGCCAAGTTCCTCCAAATGAGCCCGTTCGAGTGAGTAGTCGGGGTTTATGCAGATTAGAGGGTTTGTTCAACTAGTGTGGTTCCCGATCTTCTGTGGGGGCCAGTTGATAGTTCGCACTGAAC
>JAFMQQ010000469.1 GCA_017354595.1 Micromonosporaceae bacterium | reverse complement strand
GCCCGGCCCAGGCCGGCGGGGTGATCCCGAGCCGCAGCGGCAGCCGTCCGGCGAGCAGCCGGCGCGGGTACGGGAAGAGCGCGAAGATGGCGTCGCGCAGCGCCCGGTCGCGGGCCGGCCGGTCCCGCTCGACCAGCACCCGCGCCTCCTCGATGATCTCTTCGTACTTGACCCCGGACGGGCAGGCGGGTACGCAGGCCAGGCAGCCGAGGCAGGCGTCCAGATGCCCGGCGACCTCGGCCGGCTGGGCGGCGCCGTCCACCACCTGGCGGATCAGGTGGATCCGGCCGCGCGGCGAGTCGGCTTCTTCGCCCCACAGCTGGTATGTCGGGCAGGCGGGCAGGCAGAATCCACAGTGGACACATGCGTCGGTGAGCTCGCGTAGCTCGGTGTGGTCGTGCAGATCCATCAGATGCCTCCCACGAACCGGCCCGGCGACAGCAGCCGGCCCGGATCGAACTGTTCCTTGACCCGGCGCATCAGTTCCAGCCCCGGTACCGGCCCCCACAGGTCCAGCTCCTCGCGCACCGGGCTCGGCGCGGCGAGTACCACGCAGGTGCCGCCGCAGGCGGTCAGCGCGGTACGCAGCCCGCGCAGCGTCATGGCCAGCCGCTCGACCGGCCAGGCTGCCGGCAGCGCGGTGAACACGACACCGGCCCCGGCGCTGCCGCGGACCGGGAACGGGATGCCGGCCGCGTCGCGCAGCGCGAGGGTGGCGGTGTCCAGGTCGGCCGGTGGTACCGCAATCCGTAGCGCCACCTCGTCCGGCCCGAACGGGTACCGGCCCCACCACTCCGGCGCACTATCCACTATGGACGCATCGCCGCCGAGCAGTGCGGTGGCCGCCGCGCAGCGCGCCGGTACGCCTTGGGCCGACCCCTCGAACAGCACGGCGAGCCGGCCGCTGGTGCCGGCGCTGCGCTGGCCGTCCCGCTGCTTCGGTACCACCGGAAACGAGGGCAGGTCGACCTCGACCGCGGTCGGTGCCAGCTGGGTGGCGAGCAGCTCGCCGACCAGGGTCACCACCTCGCCGGGCTGGTGCACCGTACGCACCACCCAGGCGCTGACGGCGGGCAGCGGGTGCAGCCGGAAGGTCGCCGAGGCGATCACGCCGAGGGTGCCGTACGACCCGCAGAGCAGCTTGCCCACGTCGTACCCGGCGACGTTCTTGACCACCTTGCCGCCGGCGTGGGCGACCCTGCCGTCGGCCCGGACGAACTCGACGCCGAGCAACAGGTCCCGCGGGGTACCGAAGGCGTGCCGCAGCGGGCCGGCCTCACCGGTGGCGAGCATGCCACCGATGGTCGCCTCGCTCGAACCAGGGTCCAGCGCGAGTCGCTGCCCGGCGCGGGCGAGTGCCGCCTGGGCGGCGCGCAGCGGGGTACCGGCGCCGATGGTGGCGACCAGGTCCGCCGCGCTGTGTTCGCGTACCCCGGCCAGCCGCCCGGTGTCCACCACGATGTCCACTGTGGATGGAGGCCGGCCCCAGTCGAGCTTGGTACCGTCGCCGCGCGGTACCGCGGCCAGGCCCTCCTCCGCGCACCGGGTGAGTACCGCGGCGAGTGCCGCAGCGTCGCCCGGCATGGCGACGAAGCGCGGCTGCACGCCGCCGACGGTATCGGCCGGGCCGGCGTCCCGCGCCTGCCCGCCCACCGCGAAGTCGGTCGCCGTCACCAAAGCTCGGCCTCCACTGTGGAGGGTGCGCTGCTGGCGGCACGGGGACGCGGTGGCTCGCCGCACAGCCGGGGGGTCGGGAAGACCTTGCCCGGATTGGAGATCCCGCCCGGATCGAAGGCACACCGCACCAGGTGCATCGTCTCCAGATCGACATCGTTGAACATGCGCGGCAGCTTCGCCGCCTTGTCCACGCCGACACCGTGCTCGCCGGTGATCGAGCCGCCGCGGGATACGCAGAGGTCGAGGATCGCCCCGGAGACCTCCTCCGCCGCGTGCAGCGCGCCGTCCACGGCACCGTCGTAGAGCACCAGGGGATGCAGGTTCCCGTCCCCGGCATGGAATACATTCGCCACCCTGATCCCCGCCGCGGCCGCCATCGCATCGATCTCGCTCAACACCTCGGCCAGCGCGCTGCGCGGGATCACGCCATCCTGCACGATGTAGTCCGGGCTGATCCGGCCGACCGCGGCGAAGGCCGACTTGCGCCCCTTCCAGATGGCGGCCCGCTCCGCCGCGTCGGCGGCCACCCGGATCTCGAAGGCCTGCGCGCACTCTTCGCGCACCGCGGCCACCTCGGCGTCGACCTCCACCGCGGGCCCGTCGAGTTCGACCACGAGGACCGCGCCGGCCCCTTCCGGGTAGCCGCAGGCGACCGCCTGCTCCGCCGCCTCGATGGAGAGCGCATCCATGATCTCCACCGCCGCCGGGGTCAGGCCGGCGGCGATGATCGCACTGACCGCGGCTCCCGCCTCCGGGATGGTACGGAAGGCGGCCAGCAGAGTGGTCACCTTCTCCGGCGACCGCAGCAGCTTGACCGCCACCTTGGTGGCGATACCGAGGGTGCCCTCGGAGCCGATGAAGACTCCGGTCAGGTCGTAGCCGGGCGCCTCGGCGGCCTTGCCGGCACCGAGCCAGACCAGCTCGCCCGCCGGGGTACAGACCTCCAGGCCGGTCACGTGGTGCACCGTGAAGCCGTACTTGACGCAGTGGGCACCGCCGGAGTTCTCCGCCACGTTGCCGCCGATGGAGCAGATCTGCTGGCTGGACGGGTCGGGCGCGTAGTAGTACCCGGCCCCGGTGACCGCGCCGCTGATCGCCAGGTTCAGCACGCCCGGCTCGACGATGGCGCGGCGGTTGGCCAGGTCGATCTCGATGATCTGGCGCATCTTCGAGGTCACGATGAGTACCCCGGTCGCCGACGGCAACGCGCCACCGGACAGGCCGGTGCCGGAGCCGCGGGCGACGAAGGGGATGCCGAGTTCATGGCAGCCGCGCACCGCCTGGCTCACCTGCTCCGCGCTCTCCGGCAGCACGACCAGACCCGGCACGCACCGGTACGAGGTGAGGCCGTCGCACTCATAGGTGCGCCTGGTCGCCTCGTCGGTGACCACCGCCGCCGGGCCGAGCGTGTCGCGCAGCCGCCGGGCGAGCGCATCAAGCGGCGCCTCGGGGGGTGCGTCGGGCGCGGTGTCGCGCGCCTTGCGGGTGCCGGAGCTGGGGCTCGAACCGGCGGGAAACGCCATGAGACCAGCATTTCCTCCGTACCCCCGGCCGATCAAGGGCAGACACGGGTTAAATTCAACGCCGCTCCATGATCGACTTCTCGGCTCCGTCTGGTCGGCTGGCTCCGCCCGGCTTACCTGCCCGCCTGGTCCGCCGTGTCCGCCTGGTCCGCCTGGCCCGGGTCGGCGACGGGTAACGTGTGCGGGCGTGACGAGCACACCACCGCCGGTTGCGAAGAGGCTTCCCCACGAGCGCACTCACCATGGCGAGACAGTCATCGATGAGTACGCATGGCTCGCCGACCAGGCCGACCCGGAGACGGTCGGGTACCTGAAGGCGGAGAACTCCTACACCCAGCAGCGCACCGCGCACCTGGACGGGCTGCGCGGCACGATCTTCAACGAGATCAAGGCGCGGACACAGGAGACCGACCTGTCGGTACC
>JAFMQQ010000468.1 GCA_017354595.1 Micromonosporaceae bacterium | reverse complement strand
ACCCGCTTGGCCTCGGCCAGGTCCAGGCGCAGCACGGCCAGCCGGCGATGCGGGCCAACCACAGCGTTAAGCGAGGTCCGGGGTGCATGCCACGCCTCGGCCAACCCGCGCAGCAGACCCCTGGCGCGTACCCGCGACCGCGGCGGGCGACCGCGCCGGGCGCCCAGATCGGTGGCGCGGCAGCGGATGTTGTCCAACACCAGCGCCGGCCCGGTCGGGGCCGGCCCGGGCGGCGGCGCATCCGGCGGCAGCGCGGATGCCTCGCCGAGCAGCGTGACCAGCATCCGGACCGTGGCCAAGCCGTCGGCCAGTACGTGGTGGATGGCCACGACCAGCCCGACCCGGCCCTGCGGCAGCCCGGACACGAACCACATCCGCCACAGCGGATGCGCGCGATCCAACGGGGTCTCCAGCAGCCTGGCGGCCAGCCGCAGCAACGACTCCCCCGCATCCGGCGACTGGCCGCCCTCCTGCCCCGCCGGCATCCTGACCACCTCGACGTGCCGCTCGATCCGAAACGCCGGGTCGTCCGTCCACACCGGACGGCCAGCCAGTAGCCCGGCCGGGTGTACCACCTGACGCAGCCGAGGTACCGCGGCCAGCCGGCGGCTGACCTGCGCCCGCAACTGCGCCACACACAACCGCCCCTGCGCGTCGCACAGCACCGCCCCGTCGAGAACGACCAGCGCACCCATGTGCATCGGGGTATCCGGTACCTCCACCGCCAGGTTGATCACATCCGACGCGCTGAGCCGCGCGAAGGCACTCCCGTAGCCTGAAGAGACAGCCATGACACCACCGAAACCGATGCCCGAGCCGGGCAACCAGTGCCGTAGGGCCCGAGTCCACCAGCAGCTCCAACGTGGATCACCCCGGACCGACCCAGACACCCGCACAACCGGTTCCGTGGTAGGCGTACCGCAGGTCCACCAACCCGAGACGCGGCAGCCGATCCAGGCCCTACCGCGTGCTTTACGCCGACGACGGCACGGCCGCCGTTATCGGCATGGGACTAGCGTGGGAGCCCCAGCGCGGTCCGGTGCGGTAGGGCAGTGTCAGGTGGGCCAGGGTGCGCCCCGAGGCGGCGGTGACGCGGGGCGCTGTACACAGTGGACGTGATTCGTACGGTTCACCCCACCGGTCGTTGAACACCTGGCTGAGCTGGGCCTGTGGCCAGGCCGCCCGGCGTACCTCCTCGGCGTCCGGGGTGAGGAACGCGACCCGGCCATCCTCCTCACCTGCCAGCCGCACTCCGAAGACATCGGCGAGCATGAAGTCGGCGTGCCGCACCCCGTCGACACCCACCAGCGAGGTGTAGCCGCTCGCGTACAGCCGACCGCCGCCCGCTCATACCACGGTCGACGGACGACAAGATGTGACAAGCCCAAGATTGCCATGGTTCGCAACGGGTCTGTGGAACCACGCGGCGCGGGCCGCCCGGGCAAGGACTACCGACGCCGATCGACGCGGCCGCCCGGCAGTGTAGGGTCTGCACGGAGACTTGCCTGCGACGCTCCAGAAGGGATCCGATGCGCCTGCTCGTCTCAGAAGATGTGCGGAGAGCCTTTCCAGAGCTGCGTGTCGCGGTACTCCGGGCAACTGGTATCGACAACACCGGGAATTCCCCTGAGCTCGACGCGGAGAAGATGGCCGCGGCACGGCGATTGGCGGCCGAACACACGATCGAGTCGCTGGGCCAGCTACCCGAGATCGAGGCTTGGCGGACGGCCTACCGGGCCGTCGGTATCAAACCGAAGGACTACCGGCCGACCGCCGAGGCGTTTCTGCGTCGCCTGGTCAAGGGTCAGGAATTCCCGACAATCTCCAAGGCGGTCGATGCGTACCTGCTGGTGGAGACCCAGTTCTTCCTGCCCGTCGGTGGGTATGATCTGGCAACCGTCACGGGCGACATCGAGCTGCGGCTGTCCACCGGCGGCGAGGAGTTCACACCGATCGGGGGACGAGATCCGGAGTACACCCAGCCGGGTGAGATCGTGTACGCGGACGCTGCCCGGATCCTGACCCGGATGTGGAACTACCGCGACTGTGATGCATGCAAGGTGACACCTGGGTCTACCGAGGTCGCCTTGTTCACCGAGGCGCCGTACCGCCAGCTAACGACGCAGCGCCTCGTCGACTCGATCGCGGCCATTGCCGAGGCGGTGTCCCGCTACTGCCGCGGCGCCGTCACGACGCACCTGCTCGACTGCTCCGTGGCCGGGGTGGTGGAGTTCTGACCCACCCGGCGAGTTCGGCCACGGCGCCCGTCAGTGCGATGGTCAGCCCGGCCAGCCGTGGGTAGTCGAGCGTGTCCGGCAGGTCGGTCGCCTCGTGGTACGCCGGGTTACGGAAGTTGGCCGTGTCGGTGACCTGGATCGCCGGCACCTCGTGCCGCCAGAACGACTGATGGTCGCTGCGGGCGAACTGGTCGATCCACGGCAGCAGACGGCGCAGTACCCGCCCGAGCCCGGGCAGGTTAGCCGGGTCCCGCATGAGGATCACCGAGTTGGGGCCGGCCACGTGGACTAGGTTCTGGGCTAGCGCGACGGCGAGCGGCGTGGAATCGCCGCGGTACACGATGAGTGTGAAGTCGCCCGCACAGCGGTGCCGCCGAATCCGTCGCACCTGCCCCCGGTACAGCAGACCCACACCGGGTAGCAGGTGTTGGGACCCGGGGCGGTCGCTGTAGTACCCCACCGATTCGAGGATCAGCGCCCCACTAGGCTGTCCGGCCCCGGCGCCGTCCCGCGCCAACACCGCCGAACCGAACAGTCCGATCTCCTCCATGTCGAACAGAGCGAGCCGGAGCCCGCGGGTGAGTCGCGCGTCGGCGGTCAGCCGCGCCAGCTCCAGCAGGACCGAGATCCCCGAGCCGTTGTCATCGGCTCCTGGGCTGCCCCGGATGGTGTCGAGGTGGGCGCCGACGAGCAGCGGGGGAAGTGTCGGATCGCTGCCGACCCGATCGGCGACGATGTTCGCCCCGTGCAGCACCGGGTACACATGGGTCTCCGGTACCTGGTCATTTGGACAATCCCGGATGCCCAGTGCATTCTCGAGCTGGTACGGGCGCCGCTCGCCGACCCAGCCGGCCGCGGCGAGGCTCTCTAATACGTACGCCTCGGCCGTCTCGTAGCTGGCCGGATCGGCGAGCCGGTGCCTCGGGGCCGGCAGCCGCTCGACGTGCTCCCGCAGCCGGGTCTCGATCGCAGCCCGGTCGAAGCCGTCGAGCCATGCCCGTCGATCGGGGGCGAGAGGAGGACACCCGGGCTCATCAGCTCCGAACACCGAGCCCTCCGTCCAGCAACGGGTCAGCGAGCAGCGACTCGACCACTTCGTCAGAGAGCCCATTGACGAGCGCCCGCATCCGAACGGTGGTGTTGTGTGCGGAGCGGGGTCGCGTCATGGCGGTCTCGATGAACTCGGCGAGTCCGGCGATGGTCGGTGTAAGGAAAAACGACTGGAGGTCGACGTCAACCCGGAAGTGGGCGCGGGCATACGCAACAAGCCTAGCGGCTAGGAGGGAGTGGCCGCCGAGGTCGAAGAAGTTGTCGTGGATGCTGATGGTGTTGGTGTCGAGTAGTTCGGCCCAGATTCCGGCGATCCATTGTTCGGTGGGGTTGCGG
>JAFMQQ010000467.1 GCA_017354595.1 Micromonosporaceae bacterium | reverse complement strand
ATCAGCACATGGAAATGCCGCGTAGCCATGCTAGGCCCACCCGCCCCGGCTCGACTACAGCCGGAACCCGACCAACATCCCGTCCACATCGGACCGCCAGCACGACCGCCGCCGAGGGGGCGCAGGGCGCTGATATGTTTGCCGGGTCGGCGACCGACGTACCTGGTGGGAAGCGATGAGTGGTGATTCAGGGCTGGACGGCGAGATCGCCTGCTCCTTCTGCGGCAAAGGGACGGCTGAGGTCCGGCGCCTCATCAAGGGTCCCGGCGTCGCGATCTGTGACGGCTGCGTGCGCGCCTGTTACGGGATCATCGAAGGACTCGACGGCGCGGCCGGGGCACCGGCGGCCGGACTACCGGAGTCCCCGGACGACGTCATGGTCGCGATCACCCGTGCTCAACAGGCTGCCCTGGACGGCGAGCGGGCCCGGGCGCGGCAGGAGTTCGGCGCGCTGTGGGCGCGGATCGGCCCCGATGGCGACCCGCTGCACCGGGTGATGCTGGCGCACTACATGGCCGACGTGCAGGATGATCCGAACGATGAACTTGAGTGGGACCGGCGGGCGCTCGCGGCAGCGGACTCGTTGACCGACGAACGGGCGCAGAAGTATCACGCGACGCTGGCCGTGCGTGAGTTCTACGCCTCGCTCCACGCCAACCTGGCCGCCGACTACGAGAAGCTGGGACAGCTGGTTCAGGCAGGTGAGCAGCTGACGCTCGCCGAGGGCGCGGCAGCCGACCTGCCGGCCGGGGGTTACGGAGACCTCGTACGGTCGGAGATCGCCGGGCTTCGCAGCCGCCTTGCAGCCAGCGATACGGACGGCCACTCCACATCGGATACATAGTGGACGGTGCCGGATCGGCTCAGTTGAGGAGCTTCGCAAACCGGGCCATCTCGATGGATGGGTCGACCACCGGCTGGATCAGAACTTCGTCGACACCGGCCCGTTCGAGGCGCCCGGAGCCGGGCCGGCCGGGCGGACGCGGCCCAACCTGTGCCCCCAGTCATGGATCCGGTCGAGCAGCTCGGCCGGGGAGACAACCTGGAAGTCCGCGTCGAGGGTAACCAGCGCCATCACCGCCCAGTCCAGGTCGTCCACGCTCATCCGTACCCGGCACCGCTGGTCGTCCGCATCCTCCACAGTGGACCAACGGCCGATCCGTTGCCGTACCGTGGCGCCCGGAGCGTCCACTATGGCCTCGACCTCGTGCCCGACGCGCGCCTGATCGATGCCGGCCCGTACGAATGCGGCGGCATCGGCGGCCGGCAGCTCGCGCGGCCGGAACCGGGTACCGGTGCCGCGTGCCGAACTCAGCCGGTCCAGCCGGAAGCTGCGCCAGTCGTGCCGGGTGAGGTCGTACCCGACCAGGTACCAGCGGCGGCGTAGCGCGACCAGGCGGTGCGGCTCGACCTGCCGCTCGGTGTGCCTGCCGTCGGCCGCGGTGTAGGAGAAGCGGAGCCGTTCGCTGTCCCGGCAGGCGACGGCGAGCTGGGTCAGCAGGGCCGGGTCCAGCCCGCCTCCCCCGGCGCCGCCCCAACCGGCCGGCACGGTCATCGCGGAGAGCGCCTCCACCCGGCGGCGCAGCCGGCCCGGCATCACCTGGACCACCTTCGCCAGCGCCCGTACCGTCGCCTCCGCGATCCCCTCCCCCGCGTCCTGGGCAGCGGCACGCAGGCCGATGGCCAAGGCGACGGCCTCCTCGTCGTCGACCACCAGCGGCGGAAGCGCCGCGCCGGCGGCCAGCTGGTACCCGCCGTCCACCCCTCGCTGCGCCTCGACCGGGTACCCCAGCTCGCGCAGCCGGTCGATGTCCCGGCGCAGGGTACGGGCCGAGACCTGCAACCGCTGGGCCAGCTCGGCACCCGGCCAGTACCGCCGGGCCTGCAGCAGGGACAGCAGCCGCAGGGTGCGGGAGCTCGTGTTCGCCAAGTTCCTCGACCTCCTCGTCTATTGAGGTCAGAAAGTGGCCGCTACCGCCGATAGCTTAAGGCAACCGACGCCACGGAGGGCAGAGAGATGACCAGCGCTCAGGCCGCGACCAGCGGCGCACCGACCACGACCCGCGAGCACGTCGACCTGTTGTCGACGCTGGCGAAGGTGCGGAACTTCCTGCGTTTCACCACCCGCGACCTCACCGACGAGCAGGCCCGGCGGCGCACCACGGCGAGCGAGCTGTGCCTGGGCGGCCTGGTCAAACACGTCACCTCGGCCGAGCAGGGCTGGGTCGACTTCATCGTGCGAGGGACCGCCGCGAAGAAGGACTTCTCGGAGATGACCGAGGAGGACTACGCGGAGCGGGCGGCGGAGTTCCGGCTACTCCCCGACGAGACGCTCGCCGGCGTGCTGGACGAGTACGCCGAGGTGGCCCGGCGGACCGACGAGCTGGTCGGCGCCGGCCTCGACCTCGACGCCGCACACCAGTTGCCCGAGGCGCCGTGGTTCGAGTCCGGCGCGCAATGGTCGAACCGGCAGGTACTCCTGCACATCATCGCCGAGACCGCGCAGCATGCCGGACATGCCGACATCATCCGCGAGTCATTGGACGGGGCGAAGACCATGGGGTGACCCGCCCGGCCACAGATAGCCTGTGCCGGTGGATGTTGGTATGCCGGGTGCCGTGAGGGCGCGCTTCGAGGTACTGGACAAGCGGTTCGCGCGCTACGGCGGGGACCAGTGGCTGCAACGGCTACACACCGGCTGCCGGTGGACCGAGGGCGGCGCCTACTTCGCCGCCGGCCGGTACCTCGTCTTCAGCGACATCCCCAACAACCGGATGCTGCGCTGGGACGAGACGACCGGCGCGGTCGGTGTGTTCCGCGAGCCGTCCGGGTACGCCAACGGGCACACCGTGGACCGGCAGGGCCGGCTGGTCAGCTGCGAGCACGGCAACCGGCGGGTCACCCGTACCGAGCATGATGGTTCGGTCACCGTCATCGCCGACCGGTACCAGGGCCACCGGTTCAACAGCCCCAACGACGTGGTCGAGCGGGCCGACGGCTCGATCTGGTTCACCGACCCCAGCTACGGCATCGACACCGACTACGAGGGCGACCGGGCCGAGCGTGAGATCGCCGGCTGCCACGTGTACCGGGTCGATCCGGGTACCGGCGAGGTACGCGTGGTCGCCGACGACTTCAAGCGCCCGAACGGGCTCGCCTTCTCCCTGGACGAGCAGCAACTGTACATTGTGGACACTCCACGCAAGCACATCCGGCGCTTCGCCGTCTCAGATGATGGGAGGCTGAGTGGCGGCGAGGTCTTCAGCGGCTGCGACTCCGGTGTCTTCGACGGGATCCGGCTGGACGAGTCGGGCCGGGTATGGGCGGCGGCCGGGGACGGGCTGCACTGCTTCGACCCGGATGGGACCCTGCTGGGCAAGCTGCACGTCCCCGAGGTGGTGGCGAACCTGACGTTCGGTGGACGCAAGCGTAACCATCTGTTCATCTGTGCATCGACCTCTGTCTACACCATGCGGGTCAACTTCTGTGGCGGTCGTTACCCCTGACCCGCCAACCCTGGCCCGCTGCCTGGCCGGAGCGGTACCGTCGCCGGTCGGAACGGCGCCCCGTGTCAGCGGATGGCGTGCGGTAGAGCCGGATGCGGAGGTCATGGGGTGGACGGA
>JAFMQQ010000466.1 GCA_017354595.1 Micromonosporaceae bacterium | reverse complement strand
GCTGGCCTGCACCCGGCAGGTGCCGGGCAGGCCGAGCGCCGCGCGTTCGGCGTCCAGCCGCTGCGCGAGCGCGGCCCGCCGCCGGTCATCCGGCTCGACCAGGACCAGGTCCAGCCGGCGCTTGGCGAACAGGTCGCCCAACTCGGCGAAGACGCGCAGCGCGGCCAGCGCCGAGGAGTCCTCAATGGACCCGGTCCCGGGGTACGCCTCGGCGTAGCTCACCCGCCGGGCGCCGTGTACCAGCGCCGGTACGCACGCGTCGAGGTACCGCACGAGAAGCTCGCGCTTGACCGCGCTGTGCGCCGTACCGGCCGCCATCCGTCCATGATGCCCGTCCCGGTACGGCATTGGCGATACGTACCAGCCGCCCAGCTTAGGGGTTACCCCGAGATCCAAGCTGCGGGCATCCCCCGGATGCGCCACGTTGATCAACTTCATAGCCTCGTTGGTATGCCGAAGACCCAGACCCAGCCCGGCCCGCCGGGTGCCGGTACCGCCACCGGCGCCGTGGAGTTGACCGGCGTCACCCGGGTGTACGGCTCGCGTGGCACCGAGGTGCGGGCACTGGACACTGTGGACGTTGCCTTCCCAGCCGGCTCGTGGACGGCGGTCATGGGGCCGTCCGGCTCCGGCAAGTCGACCCTCCTGCACTGTGCCGCCGGCCTGGAACGGGTCACCGCCGGCCGGGTGATGCTGGCCGGTCGGGACATCACCCGCGCCTCCGACGCGGAGCTGACCCGGCTGCGCCGTACCCAGGTGGGCTTCGTCTTCCAGAGCTTCAACCTGATCGGCTCGCTGACCGCGGAGCAGAACGTGGCCATGCCGCTGCGCCTGGCCGGACGCCGGCCGAGCCGGCGTGAGGTGCGTGCGGTGCTTACCGCGGTGGGCCTGGCCGACCGGGTCCGGCACCGGCCGCGCGAGCTGTCCGGAGGCCAGCAGCAGCGGGTGGCGATCGCCCGGGCGATGGTCACCAGGCCGGCCGTACTCTTCGCCGACGAACCGACCGGGGCGCTGGACAGCCGCTCGGCCCGCGTCGTCCTGGGCCTGCTGAGGTCCATAGTGGACAATGCCGGCCAGACCATCGTCATGGTCACCCACGACCCGGCCGCGGCCGCCTGCGCCGACCAGATCCTGGTGCTGCGCGACGGGCGGATCGTCGACCGGCTGGAGCGGGCATCCGCGCGGCAGGTCGCCGACCGGCTCGCCCGGTGGGAGGAGGAGTAGGCGTGCTGGGCATGTCCTGGAGCACCTTCCGCAACCGCTGGCCGGTCTTCGTCGGTGCGATCGTCACCGTCTGCCTGGGCGTAGCGCTGGTGCAGTCGTCGCTGCTCACCCTGATCTCGGCGGCCACGGCGAAGGTACCGGCCGGGCTGCCCGATGCGCAGGCGCGGGCGCTGAGCGACGGCTACGTGGCCGCCGTCTCACTGCTGGGGATAACCCTCGGGCTGGGTACCTTCGTCGCGGTCTTCATCGTCAGCTCGACCTTCGCCTTCACCGTCGCCCAGCGCCGCCGCGACCTGGCGCTGCTCCGGTTGACCGGGGCCAGCCGTGGCCAGGTGCGCCGGCTGCTGCTCGGTGAGGCGGTACTGCTGGGTTGCCTCGGCTCCGCGCTGGGGATCGTGGCCGGCCTGCCGGTGGCGCGGCTGCTCGGGATGCTGCTGGCCCGGCTCGACTTCGTCCCTTCGGGTTTCGTCGGGCAGTGGCGGTCCTGGATCGTCGCGGTCTCCGTCGGCGTCGGCCTGGGCGTGGCCGTGGTGGGTGTGCTGGTCGCCTCCCGCCGGGCATCCCGGGTACGGCCACTGGAGGCGTTGCGGGACACCGGCCAGGCGGCCCGGGTGATGACGGCGTCCCGGTGGGTGCTCGGCGTGCTGTTCCTGGCCGGCAGCCTGGCGCTGATGATTCTGGTACCGGCGGTTCCGTTCGAGGCCGCGGTACCGCTGTCGATCAACCTGTCGATGGTGTTGGTCATCGCGCTGGCCGCGCTCGCGCCACTGGTGGTGCCGCTGGTGAGTTGGCCGCTGGGCCTGCTGGCTCGGGGCCACCTCGCCCAGTTGGCCCAGGCGAACCTGCGCAGTGGTACCCGGCGCAGCGCATCCATCGCCGCGCCGATCATGCTGCTGGTCGCCTTCGCCGCCGGTACCGCCGGCACCCAGAACACCATCGGCGAGGGGACCCGCCAGGAGATCAGCCGTACCCTGCGGGCGGATCTGGTGCTCAGCGCCGACCGCCCGGTCCGCAGCCAGGTGGCCGCGGTCGACGGGGTGGCGGCGGTGAGCGAACAGGCGCCGGTCGCCTTCGATACCCGGCAGGACGAAGGCGATGGCCAGTTCTCCTGGAACAGTACGGAGGGGCTGGCCGTCGACCCCGCGGCGTACCTGCGGACGCACCGGATCCAGGCAACCGCGGGCAACCTGACCGACCTGCACGGCGCGACCATTGCGGCGAGCCCGACCGACGCCCCGAGCGGGTTGCGGGTCGGCGACACGCTCCAGGTGCGGATCGCCGGGCGGCAACAGGGACTGCGCGTGGTGGCGCTGCTGCCGGAGACGCTCGCCGGACCGAACTACCTGCTCTCTGCCGAGCTGATGCCGCGCTCGGGCACCCGGCAGTACCTGATCCAGGTGGCCGCCGGTACCGGTATCGCGGCGGTCGCCTCGCGGCTGGCCGCGTTCGGCGCGGTGGCTACCGTTCCACAGTGGATCCGCCAGTACTCGGACCAGCAGCAGACCACGAACCTGAACGTGATGCTGGTGCTGGTGGGCATGGCGATGCTGTACACGGTCATCGCGATGGTCAACGCGGTGGTGATCGGCGCCTCGGACCGCGGGTCGGAGTTCGCCGCGGCGCGGCTGGCCGGCCTGACCCGCGCCCAGGTGGTCCGGGCAGCGGTGTTGGAGTCGCTGGCGGTGGTGGCGATCGGGCTACTGCTGGGCGGGGTCGCCGCCACCGGTACGGTGCTGGGGATGGCCCAGGCCGTACGCAAGACGATCGGGGTGAGCGTGGTCGCCGTGCCGTGGAGCCTGCTCGGCTGGCTGGTGCTGGCCGCCACGGTGCTCGTCTCCGCGACCAGCGCGCTGACCACCATCGCGGCGACCCGTACCCCGGCGATCCAGCTGGTCGACGGTCGCGAATAGCCGGCGGCCGGTTCACCCCGGCGGAGTTCGCTGCTGGCCAAGGGTTGAGACCAGCCGGGCGACCAGAGTCACCAGGAAGATCTGCCCGATCAACGCCTCCAGCACGGCCAGGCTCCGGGTCGGTTCGCCGGCCGCGGCGAAGTCGCCGTACCCGACGGTGGTCATCGTGGTGAAGCTGAAGTACTGGATGGTGCTGTGGTTGGCCGGCTGGCCACCGGCGAACAGCGGTCCATTGTGGAGGTTCGCCACCGCCGAGAAGAGAGCGGCGAACAGGAAACCGATCAGCAGGTACGCGCTCAGCGCGCCGGAGATGGTCTGCAGGCTGACCACCCGGTGGTTGAGGATCCGCCGCAGCACCGCGGCGGTCGCCAAGGTGAGCAGCGCGGCCGACCACAACGCGAGCGCCGCGCGGGCCGGCCGGCTGTCGAGCGCGAGGGTTGTCACGGCACCGGCCGCCGAGACGGCCACCAGCACCGCGACCAGGGTGTGCC
>JAFMQQ010000076.1 GCA_017354595.1 Micromonosporaceae bacterium | reverse complement strand
AGTGCCACGGTGATCGGGGTGGTGGTACTGCACCAGGTGCCGACCGTACCGGAGCTGCTCGGCATCGCCCTGGTCGCCGCGGGCGTGGCGGCACACCAGCCGGCAGGCTGAGACCGTACCCCACCCGGAGCGCAACGGGCCGCTACCGTGGCTGCGTGCATGACGTGGCGGTCAATCTGCTGGCGAGCCTGGTCGCCGCGTCCGCGGCGTGGCTGGCCCAATGGCTGCTGCGGTACCGGCGCCAGGCCCGGCGGCGCGCCTTCTTCGGGGTGACCAGGGGCGAGGAGTGCATGTTCGTGGTGGCCCGGCGGGCCGGCGAGCAGAGCGAGCACAGCGTGAGCCGGCGGGACGGGGCGGCGCTGGTCGAGCTCGCCGCGGTGGTCCGGGCCTGCGGCGGCCAGGCGGACCTGGTGCCCACTGTGGACACTGTGGAGCGGGTGGGCCGGCGCACCGAGTTCTGCGTCGGCGGGCCGTCGGCCAACCCGCGGATGGCCGCGCACCTGCGCGCCATGCTGCCCGGGGTACAGATCGCGCCGGTGCAGGGGGCCAGGGTGCAGTCGCACAGCGGGCAGATGACCGTCGGCGGCACCAGCTACCAACGGGTGCCCGGGCGGTTGGAGTACGTCCTGCTCGCCAAGGCGTACCCGCCAGACCGGCGGCACCCGGTCTTCCTCCTCTGTGGACAGACGGCGCAGTCCAACCTCGCGGCGGCCCGGCTGCTGGCCACCCGGCACCGCCGGCTGATCCGTACGCACGGCACCAGCTCCCCGTTCTGCCTGGTGTTGCGGATCGTCGAGCCGGCCACCTACGGGCCGGACTTCGTGCAGCTGGCGGCGGACGTGACCGGCGAGGCGTTCCGGGCGGCGGACGCCATTGCCGGCCCGGCCGCGGAGCAGATGCCTAGCCAGCCGGCGGCAGGATGAGCCGCACCGCGGGCGGGGCCGGCCGTGGCTGCCACTCACGCGGGTAGCCCAGCGACACCTCCTCGAAGCGCACGCCGTCGTACCACGTGGTGCGCGGGATGTGCAGGTGTCCGTACACGACGGCCACGGCGTTGAACCGGGTGTGCCAGTCCGCGGTGCCGGTGCTGCCGCACCACTGCGCGAAGACCGGGTAGCGCAGGATCCTGGTCGGCTGCCGGGTCAGCGGGTGGTGGTTGACCAGCACGGTCGGCAGCGCCGGGTCGCGGGCGGCCAGCCGCTGCTCGGTGTAGGCCAGCCGGGCCCGGCACCAGGCGGCGCGGTCCGGGTACGGGTCGGGGTGCAGCAGCTGCTCGTCGGTGCAGACCACCCCGGACCGGTACGCCAGCGCCAGCCCCTCGGCCGGATCGGCGGCGCCCTCCGGGAGCCAGCTGTAGTCGTACAGGGTGAACAGCGGTGCCACGGTGACCGGGCCGCTCTCGCCGTCGAAGACGGGGTACGGGTCCTCCGGCGTGTGTACCCCGAGATCGCGGCAGATCCGCACCAGGTGCTGGTACCGCTGTTCGCCGCGCAGCCGCACCGGATCGGCGTTGCGGCTCCACAGCTCGTGGTTGCCCGGCGCCCACACCACCGTGGCGAACCGGCTGGCGAGCAGGCGCAGCGCCCACTCGATGTCCGGGATCAGGTCTGCGACATCCCCGGCCACCAGCAGCCAGTCGGCCGCCGAACGCGGGCGCAGCGCCTCGACGAAGGCCCGGTTCTCCCGGTACGACACGTGCAGGTCACTGATCGCGAGCAGCTGCACCCTGCCATCCTACGTAGACTCGGCGGGTGATCCGCCTGGCGTACGGTCCCGAGCCCGACCAGTACGGGCAGCTGTGGCCGGGGCACCGGCCGCCGGTGGTACTGATCCACGGCGGGTACTGGCGGGACCGGTACGACCTGTCCGCGATCGGTGCGCTCGCCGCCGACCTGCACGGCCGCGGGTACACGGTGTGGAACCTGGAGTACCGGCGGCTGGGCTCGGGTGGTGGCTGGCCGGCCACCTTCCAGGACGTGACCACCGGCCTGGACGCGCTGGCCGGCCTGGACGGGCTGCCGGCCGGAACGGACCTGAGCCGGGTCACGCTGGTCGGGCACTCCGCCGGCGGGCACCTGGCGCTGTGGGGCAGCGCTCGCACCCGCTTGCGGCCGGCACTGGTGGTCAGCCTGGCCGGGGTCTGCGACCTGGGCGAGGCGGCCCGGCTGGAACTGTCGGACCGAGCGACCCAGCTGCTGCTCGGCGGCGAGCCGGAGCAGCTGCCGGAGATCTACCGGCAGGCCGACCCGGTGCGGCTGGTACCGCTGGGCGTGCGGCAACTGCTGGTGCACGGTACCGCCGACCAGCACGTGCCACTGGCGCTCTCGGAGAACTACCACGCGGCGGCGGTACGGGCCGGCGACGACTGTACCCTGTGGACACTGCCCGAGGTGGACCACTTCGCGCTGGTGGACCCGGGCAGCGCGGCCTGGGCGATGGTGGTCGATGAACTTCCGTGAGGCGGCGGATCAGCTGAATCGGGCGGAGCAGCTGGACCGGGCCGACCCGCTGGCACCCTTCCGCGACCGGTTCGTGGTGACCGACCCGCAGACCATCTACCTGGACGGCAACTCGCTGGGCCGGCTGCCACTATCCACAAGGGAGCGACTGCACCGGGCGGTGGACGAGGAGTGGGGCGGCGAGCTGGTCCGCGGCTGGGCGCACTGGCTGGACATCGGCCGGGCGGCCGGCGATGTACTCGCCGGGATTCTCGGTGCGCACCAGGGCGAGGTGGTGCTCGCCGACTCCACCAGCGTCAACCTGTACAAGCTGGCGAGCGCCGCGCTGGACGCCGTACCGCACCGGAGAGTCATCGTCACCGAGGAGCAGAACTTCCCCACCGACCGGTACGTCCTGCAGGGCCTGGCCGCCGCCCGCGGCCTGCAGTTGCGCGCGGTGCCCAACGTGGACCTGGCCGCCGCGCTGGATGACGGCACCGCGCTGCTCTGCCTGTCCCATGTGGACTTCCGTACCGGCGCCGTCGCCGACCTGCCGGGGCTGACCGCGGCGGCGCACCGGGTCGGCGCCATGGTGCTCTGGGACCTGTGCCACTCGGCCGGGGTGCTACCGGTCGGGCTGGCCGGGGCCGCCGTCGACCTCGCGGTCGGCTGCACGTACAAGCACCTGCACGCCGGACCCGGCGCGCCCGCCTTCCTGTACGTGCGCCGGGATCTGCAGGACCGGCTGCGGCAGCCGATCTGGGGCTGGTTCGGCCAGGCCGACCAGTTCGCCATGGGCGAGGCGTACCACCCAGTGCCGGGCATCGAGCGGTTCCTCGCCGGTACGCCCGGGGTGCTCGGCGGGTACGCGGCCTGGGAGGGCGCGAGGCTGACCGCCGAGGCGGGCGTGCCGGCGATCGCGGCCAAGGCTCGGGCGCTGGGCCGGTACGCGATCGAGCTGTCCGACGCCTGGCTGGCACCGCTCGGCTTCAGCGTCGCCTCGCCGCGCGCCGACCACCGGCGCGGCGCCCAGGTGGCGCTGCGCCACCCCGAGGCGTGGCGGGTCTGCCAGGCGCTGCTGGATCAGCGCGTGGTACCCGACTTCCGTACCCCGGACCTGTTGCGGCTCGGGCTCGCCCCGCTCTACACCCGGTTCGTCGATGTCCACACTGGACTGTCCCGGCTGCGCGACCTGGTGCTGGCAGGCCGGCACCTGGACTACCCGGAGGCGCACGCGAGAGTGACCTGAGGAGTAGTTCGCGCGCCGGGCGGGTACCCGGCACGTGTGCACTGGACCTCGCACGACATCCGCCTGGCGAACCGGTTCGCGGTGCTGCGCCACATCATCACCGAGGGGCAGGTGACCCGGCCGGAGATCACCGCCGCCACCGGGCTGTCCCTGGCCACCGTCGCCACGCTCGTCAGCGAGCTGCTGGAGCTCGGCATGCTGGCCGAGGTGGGACAGCAGGAGTCGGCCGGCGGCCGGCCGCGCACCGTACTGGCGGTCCGGCCGCGGCGCGGCGTGCTGGTCGGCGTGGATGTCACCGAGACCTACGTGCACGTCGAGCTCTTCGACCTGAACCTCGGCGTGCTGGCCCGGGCGCACCGGGTGCTGGCGCCCAGCCAGAGCCGGGTCGAGCAGGTGCTGGAGCACGTCGTGTCGGCGGTCGAGGAGGGGATCGCCCGGTGCGAGGTGGAGCGCGACACGGTGCTCGGCGTCGGGGTGAGCGTGCCCGGCCAGGTGGACCGGGAGGGCGGGGTCACGGTGTACGCGGCCAACTGGGACTGGGCCGACGTACCAATGCGGGACCTGATCAGCCAGCGCATCCGGCTGCCGGTGTACCTGGACAACCCGGCCAAGGCGAGTACCGTCGCCGAGCTGTGGTTCGGCGCCTCGCGCGGGTACGACGACGTGGCGGTACTCACCCTGGCGACCGGGGTCGGTGCCGGCCTCGCGGTGGGCGGCTCGCTGTACCGGGGCGCGGACAACGGCGCGGGCGAGTGGGGACACACCACCCTGGTGCTGGACGGCCGGCCGTGCCGCTGCGGCAGCCGCGGCTGCGTGGAGACGTACGTCGGCGCGCCGGGCATCCTGCAGCACATCCGGGAGCTGGCGCCCGACAGCGGGCTGCTGCAGGGCAGTCACGCCAACGGCAATGGCACGCCCGCCAAACGCACTCCCGGCAACGGCACTCCCGCCAAAAGCACCGGGGACCAGACGGCGACGGTCGCCGCGCTGGCCGAGGCGCTCGCCGCGCAGGACCCGCGCGCCGGCGAGGTGGCCGCGGTGACCGCCCGGCACCTCGGGGTGGCGATCGCCAACCTGGTGAACCTGGTCAACCCGCAACTGGTGGTGCTCTCCGGCTGGGTCGCCAACCGGCTGGGCCGGTACCTGCTGGACGAGGTGTGCGCGGTGGTCGCGCGGGAGGCGCTGCCCGGCCCGCACGCGGCGACCCGGATCGCGTTGTGCCCGATCGAGAACCCGGTCACGCTCGGCGCGGCGACCTTCGCGCTGGAGGGTTTCCTCGGCAACGTCCGGGACTGGGGTTGACCGTTGGCAGTTCCCGATCGTCCGGCCCTCGCGGTCGGGGCCGGGTGTGCCCGCCGACCGTCCTCAGTGGAGGGCCGACGCGAGTCCGTCGAGAATCAGCTCGAGGCCGAATCCGAATTCGTTGCCGAAGTCGTATCCCGGCTTCGTGATGTGTTGCGCCGCCATCTCCACCAGGTGCGGGTACGCACCCTCGGGGAAGTGCTCCATGATCGCCTCCGCAACGGTTCCCGCGGTGTCCGCACCTTCGAACGGCAACCCCGCCTCCTGTACGGCGAAGCCGTAGATGTAGCTGTCCAGCAGGGCGTAGGCGTGTGCGGTCTGCTCGACCGAGAAGCCCGCCGTGCGCAGGCACGCCAGGACCGTGTCGTGGTGGTGCAGTGACGCGGCGCCGGGCGTGGCGCGAGACTCCATCAGCCCGATCGCCCATGAGTGCCGGCGCAGGGCACGGCGGGCCGAGTCCGCCCGGCGCCGCATCTCCGCCCGCCAGTCACCGCCCGGCCGGGGCAGTTCGATCTCGGCGAACACCTGGTCGACGATCCCGTCCAGGATCTCTTCCTTGTTGGCGACGTGGTGGTACACGGACATGGGCTTGACGTCGAGCCTTTCGGCGAGCGAGCGGATCGTCAGCGATGCGATGCCACCCGCGTCGGCGAGCTCGACCGCGGCCCGCAGCACCCGTTCCCGGCTCAGCGGCGGCCCTTCCTTGATCCGTCTTGACATCAGATTGCTCCTCGGGACTTGCTAACCGTACTTTGTACGGTACCATCACCGTACTAAGTACGGTACGCCGCTGAAGAGGAGCCCCCGCCATGGCCGTTCACGACCGCCCCGCCACCGAGCACCCGGCCACCGACCGCCCCGCCACCGACCGTCCCGCCACCGAGCATCGCGGGGGGTCGTACGCCCGCCGGCGCATGGTGAGCTCGCGCCTGATCGGCGCGCTCTTCCTGGCCGGATTCCTTTGCTACGGCGTGGGTTTCGCGCTGGTGACCTCGGTCGTCGGCAAGCCCGGCCTGCTGCCAGTCGGCGCGCACCGCACGACACTGGTGGTGGGCGCGTTGCTGATGCTGGTCAACATGCCGGTCGACATCGGCAAGGGCGTGCTGTTCTTCCCGATCCTGGATCGCCATGGCCGCCGCACCGCGCTGGCGTACCTCATGATGATCAGTGCTGAGGCGGTCCTGCTCGCTATCGGCGTGCTGTTCCTGCTGATGGTCATCCCGCTGCACGACCGCGGCGCCGATCCGGTGTTCGCCTTGCTGGCACTGGACGCCAACAACCTGGCGTACCAGATCGGGGAGTCCCTGCTCGGCCTCGTCGGCATACTCCTGTGCGCCGGGCTGCTGCGCAGCCGGCTGATCCCCCGCTACCTCGCCTGGTGGGGTGCGGGCGGCTACGCGATCCTCATGTGCGGCAACGTCGCCGAGCTTTTCGGGCGTCACATCGGTACCGCCCTGTCGATCCCCGGCGGCCTGTTCGAGGTGGTCCTCGGTGTCTGGCTGATCGTCCGCGGCTTCCGACCCGCGGCGTACGGCGAGCACAGCCACGCGCCGGCCGAACCGGCGTACCTCCGGTGACCGCGGCGCCACACCGGCGGACCTCGACGGTTGGCCGCTTCGCAGGCTCGCTAACCGGCGAGCTTGCGGATCGGGTCGCCGGGCCGGACCACGCCGCCGCTGACCACCCGGGTGTTGATGCCACGCAGGTTCAGCGCCCGACCCTCGGGCGAGTTCACGAAGCGCAGCGCGTCCACGCCGAACCGGGCGGCGAACTTCTTGCAGCCCCGGTGTGGCTTGGCGGAGACCTCCAGCACCGCGGTGCCGACGGCGAGGCGGGTGCCGGGCGGCGCGTGCTCGGGGCTGAGGTCGAAGTCGACGTAGATCTGGTCGCCGGCCAGCTGCCACCGGTCCCGCGACTGGGCGACCAGCGCGGTGGCGCGCACGTTCATCACGGTGACCTGGGCCTCGGTGTCGCCGCTCTCGCCCACCCAGACGTCGCCGACGACTCCCCCGGCCTCATCGATGCGCGCCTCGTCGAGCGCCTCGCGCTCGTTGTCCGCCGGACGCCGGACAATCATCACCACCCTGCCCTCGCCGGTCGGCGCCTGGCGGATGTGCTCCAGGCCGGCCTCCAGTGCGGCGAGGTCGAGCGGTGCGGGTGCGATCTGTTCCGGCGGTACCGGCGGCGCGGGCGGTGCCGACTGTTCCGGCGTTGCGGCAGGCTGCATGGGTGCGACGCTGCCGGCCGGATCGCGATGGCGCAACCGAAATCCCAGCGGGTGCTCAGGTCGCGGTCGGGAAGTGGTAGCTGGCGGAGACCGGGCCTTCCCGCTGCGGCCAGCGGGCACTGACCACCTTCGCCCGGGTGTAGAACCGGATCCCCTCCGGCCCGTGTACGTGCGTGTCGCCGAAGAGTGAGTCCTTCCAGCCACCGAAGGAGTGGTACGCCATCGGCACCGGGATCGGCACGTTCACCCCGACCATGCCGGTGGTCACCTCGCGCTGGAACCGGCGAGCCGCCTCGCCGCTGGCGGTGAAGATGGCCGCCCCGTTGCCGTACGGGTTCGCGTTCACCAACGCGACCGCTTCGTCCAGTGTGGACACCCGTAGCACGGAGAGCACCGGGCCGAAGATCTCGTCCCGGTACGCATCCGCCTGCGGCGTCACATGGTCCAGCACGGTGGGGCCGATGAAGAACCCATCTCCGGGTACCGCCGCCTGCCGGCCGTCCAGCACCACGCTCGCACCCTGCCCGGCTGCCCCGTCGATGTACCCGAGGATCCGCTGCCTCGCCCGCGGGGTGACCACCGGGCCCATCTCGCTGGCCTCGTCCCGCCCCGGGCCGACCCGTACCGCACCGGCCCGCCGCCGCAGCGCCTCGACCAGCCCGTCCGCGCAGGAGCCGACCGCGACCACCGCGGAGACCGCCATGCAGCGCTGGCCGGCGGAGCCGAACGCGGCCGCGCAGAGCTGCTCCGCGGCGAACTCGACATCGGCATCCGGCAGCACCACGGCATGGTTCTTCGCCCCGCCCAGCGCCTGTACCCGCTTGCCGGCGGCGGACGCGCGGCCGTGCACGTACCGGGCGACCGGTGTCGATCCGACGAACGAGACCGCGGCGAGCTGGGGGTGGTCGAGCAGCGCGTCGACCGCGACCCTGTCCCCGTGCACCACGTTGAAGACGCCATCGGGCAGGCCGGCCTGCGCCCACAGCCGGGCGACCAGCAGCGAGGCGGACGGATCGCGCTCGGACGGCTTGAGCACGAAGCTGTTGCCGCAGGCGATCGCGACCGGGTGCATCCAGCACGGCACCATCATCGGGAAGTTGAACGGGGTGATGCCGGCGACCACGCCCAGCGGCTGGCGGAACGTGTACGAGTCGACTCCGGTCGATACCTGGTCGGAGTAGTCCCCCTTGAGCAACTGCGGTACGCCGCAGGCGAACTCGACCACCTCCAGCCCGCGCTGCACCTCGCCCCGGGCATCGGAGAGCACCTTGCCGTGCTCGTCGCTGATGATCCCGGCGAGCTGCTCGGCGTGCTGCGCGACCAGCTGGCGGAAGGCGAACAGGACCGTCGCCCGGTGGGCCAGCGACGCGTCCCGCCACTGCGGGTACGCCTTCGCGGCGGCCGAGACCGCATTGTCCACATCGGACACCTCGGCGTACCGTACCCGGGCCTGCTCGCGCCCGGTTGCCGGGTTCCACACCGGTCCGCTCCGGCTGCCGACGCCGGCCGTGGCCGCCCCGTCGATCCAGTGCTCGATCGTCTTCACGCGACCCTCCCCTGTCGGGTAGCTCAGCTTAGGCCGGTCAACCGTCAGATCGACTTGACGTCAAGGTAGCCTGACGCAATGCTGGTTGGCATGTCAACACCGGAAGAGCTGGAACGCGAGGTAACCCTGCTGACCGCGGCCGCACGGCACGCACAGCTGTCCGCCCGCGACTGCCTGATCGACGACGAGCAGGCGCCGCTGTCCCGGGAGGAGGCGCTGGAGCTGCTCGCGCTCGGCGAGGTCATCGCCCGCAAGGCGGGGTACGGTCGGCAGCTCGCGGTGCGTACGGCACGCGCCGCGGGCGCCTCCTGGTCGCAGATCGGTGCGGCACTGGGTACCAGCAAGCAGGCCGCCTGGGAGGCGCACGCCCGGTGGATCGAGGAGCAGGCGGCGCAGCACTGGAACACCGGGTACCAGGGACTGTCCGAAGAGGACGAGGCCGGCGCCCGGGCACTGGCCGGCCACCTGGACCAGGCCTGACCCGGCGCCTGGTTGCCGGAACAGCGCCGGGACGCGTCACCCGTCCCGGTAGAGTCGCAATCATGGCTGAGGAACCAGGCCCGACGGCGGGCGCAGCCGCCGCAGCGCGCCCCGGG
>JAFMQQ010000465.1 GCA_017354595.1 Micromonosporaceae bacterium | reverse complement strand
TACGAGAACGAACTCGCCACGCACGGCCTGGAGCCCAGTGCGTCGATCAAACAGCTGCGTACCACGATCCTCGCCGCGCCGGAGACCGTCCGCGACCCGGGGCCCGGCCAGCCGGACCGGACCGGCCGCCGATTGGTACGACCACCGGCCCAGCTGCCCGCACCGATCGCCGCGTTCACCGGCCGGCGCACGCAACTGGCGTGGCTGGATCGGCTGGTCGCCGAAGACCTCGGCAAGGAGCTGGCGATCTGCACGGTGGTGGGGATGGCCGGGGTCGGCAAGACCGCACTGGTCCTGCAGTGGGCGCACCGGGTTCGGGACCGGTTTCCCGACGGGCAGCTGTTTGTGGACCTGCGCGGGTACGCGGCCGGCCCACCGGTACGGCCGATCGACGCGCTGGCTGGGTTCCTTCGCGCGCTCGGCGTACCGCCGGAACAGGCGCCGGTTCGGCTGGAGCAGGCCACCGCGCTGTACCGGACACTCACCGCCGGGCGCCGGATGCTGATCGTCCTGGACAATGCGCGCGAGCCCGACCAGGTGCGGCCGCTGCTGCCCGGGGAGCCCGGGTGCGTCGTCGTGGTCACCAGCCGGGACCGGCTCGGCGGCGTGGTGGCCCGCGACGGTGCCAGTCCGTTGCCGCTTGACGTGCTCGCGCCGGATGAGGCCGGCCGGCTGCTGGCCGGGCTGCTGGGTGCCCAGCGGGCGGCGGCACAGCCAGGGTCGGTGCTGGACCTGGCGCGGGAGTGCGCCTTCCTGCCGTTGGCGTTGCGGGTGGCCGCGGCCACCCTTGTCTGGCAACCGGCCCGTCCGATCGCGGACTATGTGGCGCAGCTGCGGGTGGACCGGCTAACGGCGCTGGCCGTTGACGGCGACCCGGACTCGACCGTCGGTGCGGCGTTCGACGCGTCCTACCGGGTACTGCCGGAGCCGGCACGAGAGCTGTTCTGCCTGCTGGGCCTGGTGCCCGGTCCGGATGTGACCGCCCCGGCGGCGGCCGCGCTGGCCGGCGTCGACGAAGTCCAGGCCCGGGCGCTGCTGGACCGACTGGCCGCCGCGCACCTGCTGAATCACGCGGCACCCGGCCGGTACGGCTGGCACGACCTGCTGCGCTGCTACGCGGCCGAGCGCGCGCAACGCTCCGTCGCGCCGGCCGACCGGCAGGCCGCGCTGGAGCGGCTGTACGGTTGGTATCTGTACACAGTGGACGGTGCCGCCGATCGGCTGTACCCGCACATGCTGCGGCTACCCCGGGAGCAGCCGGCCGTCGGACCCCCGGCGACGCAGTTCGCGGATCACGCCGCCGCGCTGGCCTGGCTGGAGGCCGAGCGGGCGAACCTGGTGGCGGCGGTACGCGCCGGCGCCAGCCGGCTGGCGGCACAGATCGCGGATGCGCTGCGCGGCTACTTCCACTTGCGGCGGTACACCGCGGACTGGCTCGCGGTGGCCGAGGCGGCCTTGGCGGCAGCGCCGGACACCCGCGCCGAGGCGGCGGCCGAACACAGCCTCGGTACGGCGTACCGCAGCATGGGCGACCTGACCGCGGCGCTGCGCCACTACGTGCGGGCACTTCGGCTGGCCCGCGCCGCCGGCTGGCGCGAGGCGGAGGCGACGACGCTCGGCAATCTCGGCATCGTGTGCCAGGGCCAGGGCCGCCTGACCGCCGCGGTCGACCACCTCACCCAGGCGCTGGCCGTGGACCGGGAGACTGGCCGCCAGGCGGGCTTGGCGAACAACCTCGGCAACCTCGGCTTCGTGTACCGCGATCAGGGCCGGTTGGACGAGGCTGCGATACGGTTCAGCGAGGCGCTCGAGCTGAACCGCAGGACCGGCAGCCGGCACGGCCAGGCACTCGCCCTGACTGGCCTCGGCCAGGTGTACCGCGAGCTGGGCCGGCTGGACGAGGCGACGGCGCGGCTGACCGACGCGATGCGGCTCTACACCGAGGTCGGCGACCGGGACGGGCAAGGCGTCGTGCATCACTGCCAGGGCGCGGTGGACCTGGACCGCGAGAAACTCGGCCCCGCCCGCGAGCATGCCCTCGCCGCCATCCGCCTCAGCCGCGACACCGGCGACCCGCGCACCGAGGCGGACGCGCTGACCGTCCTGTCCGGTACGCTCAACCGGCTCGGCCGCTACCATGAGGCGGCCGACGGCTACCGGCGCGTTCGCGAACTGGCCGAGGAGCTGGCCCTACCGCGGATGCAGATCGAGGCATTGACCGGCCTCGCCGAGGCCGAGCTGCGGCTAGGTGACCACGACTGCGCCCGTACCTGCGCCGAGCTTGCGGCGTACCGGGCCGCGCGGTCGGGATACCGCGTGCTGGAGGCCGCCGCCCGCCGGGTCCTTGACCACGCGTCCAGCGCTGACAACCGGCCCCGGGCCCGAATGGAGAGCAACGGCTGAGGCTGCGCGATAGTCCACGGTCATCCCGCGGCCAGGCCGGCCACGGCCTCGTGCAGGCCGAACAGGCAGGCGGCTGTCCGAACGAACCTGCGGGTCGATTAGCCGGTGCGGTCCTCGATCCAGCGGAAGATGGCCAGCGCGGCGAACGCGACGCCCCCACAGTCCTTAGTGGAGGGTGCGTAGGTCGAGTGCGTGCCAGGCGAGTGCTTCGTTGTTGCCGGTGGACCACCAGACGAAGTCGCCTCGTCCGCTGGCGCCGGATGCGCCGGCCTCTAGCAGGATGCTGCGACCGGTATCGAGGTCGGCGAGGCGGACCTGTTCGATGACGATGGCTGGGGTGGTGGTGGGTTCGGGTGTGGCGAGCAGTTCGAAGCGGTCCAGCAGGGCCGGGTCGTCGGCGGCCGGGACCGATGTCTGGTTGCCGACGCGCTGCCGGCGGCTGCCGTCGGTTCGTGCCATGACGATCTGGGTGGCGTCCTGTACGTTGCTGCCCACCATCCGGCACCAGACCGGGGTACAGGTCAGCTGCTGGCTGGCCGGTGCTGGTACCCGCCGCCGCTGCCCGGTGTCCACATTGACCAGGTCGACCGGGCCTGGACCGGCGGCCGGGCTGGAGACCAGCCATGGCCAGCTGGACAGGATCAGGTCGGCGTGCAGCGCTTGGGTGCGGACAGGACCGCCGGAGATGGCCACTGAGCGCAGCGCGGTGGGCTGCCCGTCGCCGTGCGGAGCCACGATCCAGTACACCCGACCGGCCGCGGCTTGCAGGTCGTACCCGGAGCCCTGGAACAGAGCCGGACCCATCTCGGTGACCAGCCGTCGCGGGGCGCCGCCGGTACGGCCGGCCGTCCATAGGGACAGGCTTTGCCGGCCGGCCGCATCGGAGATGCTCTGGGTCCAGTACAGCGCCGATGCGGTGGCCGCCATCGCGTCAACCGACGGCGCGTCGTCGGTGGGGTGCGACCACAGTACTCTGGTCGACGCCGGTGCGCCGGTGGCGTGCTGTGGCCCGAGTACCAGCAGCCGGTACGTGCCGCCGGTGGCTGGGGAGGCGGTACCCACCACGGTGTCACGGTCCACGATGGACATCGGGGTGAAGGTCGTACCGTCCGGCATTATCGCGGGCACGTCGAAGACGGCCGCCGCCGGCCATACCTGCCGCAGCGAGGGCCCCGGCGCTGCCGCGGGCGCGGCCACCGCGCCGGCGCCCGGTTGACCGGCACCGGGC
>JAFMQQ010000464.1 GCA_017354595.1 Micromonosporaceae bacterium | reverse complement strand
ACCTCGCGCAGGACGGCCGGATCGGCGGAAGCGGTGACGGCTTTCTTACAGGCAGCACCCGGTAGGCTCGGCAGACGATGGCCGGTGTTGGGAACGGGCTGCCGGCACGGCTCTGGCAGCAGGCAGTCTGGATCCGCGCCGTGCGGACCGGTGTAACTTGCACCTGCCTGTTGGTTGTGGTCTACCTGTTGGCGGTCTGGACCAAGGCCGGTCAGCTCTTCGAAGACACCGTGCTGGACGCCGCCGGGCGACCTACCACCACCGGGGCGGCACTGCGAGCCGGCGCGACGTTGCGCACCATCAACCACTGGTCGGTCGCCGGCGCACTCCTGGTGATTGTCGGCGCGGCAGCGGCGCGCCGCCGGCCGGTACTGGGTCTGCTGGCCGCCGCTGTGGTGGGTGCCTCGATCGCCACCGCCGAGGTGGTACAGCGGGCACTGCTGCGTCCGATCCTGTTGCCACACGGGATCCGCCGGGAGGACCAGAGCTTTCCGAGCGGACACACCTCGGTGGCGGTATCGGTGATGTGTGCTCTGGTACTCGTCGCGCCACGCAGGTACCGGCTGCCGGTCGCGGTGCTCGGTGGTGTGCTCGGCGCGGCTTTCGCCGCGGCCACTATCACCGCCGGATGGCACCGGCCGTCCGACACCCTCGGCAGCGACCTGATCGCGTTGCTGTACGCCTGCGCGACGGTCGCGCTGCTCGCCGCCCGTGGCCGTGTCTGTCCGGAGCCGCCGGTAGGCCGCCGGCGGCACGGGTACCTGCTCCGGATCGCCGGAAGTGTACTCGGCATCGCCGCCGGTCTACTGGTACTCAACCGGCTGGGTGGAGTTGGCTCACCCGCTTCCCTGCCACTGTCGGTTGCCCGTACGCTCGCCGTGGCTGGATCGCTCGGCGTGGCGCTGACTCTGGTGCTGCTGCTGCGCGGGTTCGATCTGGCCGCACCGGCCGACTCAGCGGCGCGCGCAAGGGAGTTGAGATCGTGAGTGTCGCAGGTTCGCCGCTCGTCTCGATCGGCCTTCCGGTCCGCAACGCGGGTGCGCGGGTGGCGGATGTGGTGCGTTCGGTGCTGGCGCAACGGTACGAGCACCTCGAACTGGTCATCTCCGACAACGCGTCGACCGACGATACCGAGCCGGTCTGCCGCGAACTCGCCGCCGCCGACCCGCGCATCGCGTACCACCGCCAGCCGGAGAACATCGGTCTGCTGAACAACTTCACCGCCGCCATCAACCTCGCCCGGGGCGAGTTCTTCCGCTGGATAGGCGACGACGACCGGCTGGAACCGGAGTTCGCCACCAGATGCCTGGCGGTCTTCGCCGCGGACCCGCGGCTGGTACTGGTGACCACCGGAATCGGCTACACCGCGCCGGACGGGCCGGTGACCGGCCACCCGTACACGGGTACCGCGCTGGGCTCGGACGACCCGGTGCAGCGCTTCGAGGAGATGCTCCGGCTACTCAACGAGAGCTTTACATTGATCGATCCGCTCTACGCGATGGTACGGCGGGAGCAGGTCGCCGCCCTGCCCCGGCGCAACATGCTGCGCGAGGACGAGGTCTTCGCGACCCGGCTGGCGCTGCTCGGGCCCTGGGGCCACCTGCCGGAGATCCTCGCGCACCGCAACTGGAAGACCGAACGGATCACTACGATCGCCAGCCGGCTCGGTGTGCCGTCCTGGCAGTCCCACTTCGCCAACACCCTTCAGTTCCAGGCGATCCTGCGTTGGCTGCGGGATTCGCCGCTCACCGGCGAACAGCGGCGCCGGTGCCGGCTGGCGGCGTACCGGATGTACCTGCGCCGGCAGCGGCGCACCGTGGCGCACCGCGGCGGCAAGCTGCTGCGGCTGGCTACGCTTCGCTGACCCGCACCGCCGGCTCGCCCGCCTCGGCCGGCTGAGCCGGAACCTGAGCAGGTGGAGCGTCAGCGGCGGGTACGCTGGCTGGGCCGCGGGTCAACCGGGCGCGGATCGCCGCGCGCAGCAGCGGCCAGCTGCGGTACCGGGTGAAGGGCAGCTCGAAGATCGCCGCGAAGCCACGTGCCGCCAGCACCGCCGCCGGTACCGCCAGTGCCAGCGTGACGAGCAGGGCGCGCAGGCCGGTGCCGAGGTGTGGTGCCACGACCAGGCTCGCGATCGCTACCACGATCGGCGCGTGTACCAGGTAGAGGCTGTAGGAGAACGAGCCAAGGCTGCGTACCGGCCGGGTGTCCAGCAGCCGGACCAGCGGCACCGGCCGGTGGGTGGCCACCGCCGCCAGCAGCAGCACGGCCGCCGGGCCGAAGGCGAGGTCGACCCAGAAGAAGTGGCCCACCGTCCACACCGGACCGAGCAGCACGATGAGCACCACGGGCGGTACCGCCGCCAGCCCGGCGAACCAGTGCCAGGGCAGCCGCCGGATCCGCTCCGGAGCGCTGACGATACTGGCGCCGGCGATACCGAGCGCGAAGAGCACGGCGAACTGCGGGGTGAACCGCATCAGGTCGTCCACAATGGATACCCGGGGCGCGAGTATCCCGACCGTGGCGACCACCACCAGCACCGCACCCACCATCGCCGCCGCGTTCAGCCGCCGCAGCAGCAGGAGCAACAGCGGGAAGACCAGGTACAGCTGCGCCTCGATCGCGATCGACCAGAACGCGCCGTTGGGCGACGGCGAGCCGAAGACGTCCTGCAGCAGCAGCGTGTGTACCAGCACCGACTTCGCCGTCGGCGCGGCGGTGCCCGGCTGCGCAACCACGAACCACGCGACCAGCAGGCTGAAGACCAGCGCCGCCCAGTACGGCGGCAGGATCCGCCAGGCGCGCCGGTGGGCGAAGCGGGCCCCGCCGCCGAGTCGCCAACCGTTGCGGGCCGGCGAGACGGCCAGCGAGAAGCCGGAGAGGGTGATGAAGACGGCGACCGAGAAGTGCCCGTACTGCAACCAGCCCAGCCACCACGGCCCGGTGTTCGCCGGGTACCCGGGGAAACTGAGCAGCCAGCAATGGTGCAGCACCACGAAGAGCGCGGCGAGGCCGCGGATCCCATCCAGCCCCTGCAGCCTGGATCGGGGTCGCTCATTCATGTTCACTCGCCCTTTCCCGGGCCGGTGGCGCGCTACCCGCGCGCAATTTCACCACCTGGGCGCACCGCTCTATCGCCGCCCGGCGCACACTATCCGGGGTACGCGACTTGGCCGAGATCATCATCGCTACGGCGTCGGCCGGCAGCCGGTCGGCGAAGGCGAGCGCCTCGTCCAGATCCATCGGCGTGCGCTGCCAGGTGTTGTGGCAGACGCCGATCTCGGCTGGCGGCCGGGGCCCGGCGCCGGAGTAGACCTCGTCGATGAAGACGCCGTAGAGGATGAACTCCGAGATGTGCAACTGTGCGGTGAACGCGTCCAGCCAGTCACGTCCGGTGGTCTCGGTGATGCGCCGCTGCAGCGCCCGTACCGCCGCCGGATCCCAGAAGTTGAAGGAGGAGACGTAGTCGGGCAGCGGCAGCGGTGGGACGGACGGCAGGCCGAACAGCTCCCGGGCCACCCGGTGCCAGATCACATGCCGCTCCATCTCCGCGGTGACCGCCCGCTCCTGCCGGTACAGCCGGCGCTGCCCGTCCACGATGAAGCGATCCGCGCGCACCGGCCGTACCAGCACCAC
>JAFMQQ010000463.1 GCA_017354595.1 Micromonosporaceae bacterium | reverse complement strand
TCGGCCGCGCGGTCGACCGGCTTGACGGGACCGCCAAGACCACCGGCCAGGCCCGTTTCGCCGCCGAGCACTCCTACCCTGAGCTGGCGCATGCGGCGCTCGTACACGCCACCATCGCCCGCGGCCGGATCACCGCCATCGACACCGCCGCGGCCCGCGCCGTGCCGGGCGTGATCGAGGTGCTCACCCACGAGAACGCGCCGGCCATGAAGCCCGCCCCCAAGATGAGCCTGCTCAACCCCGGCTCGCTCGCCACGAGTACGTCGGTGAACTACCTGGCCACCGACGAGGTGCACTGGAACGGCCAGCCCGTGGCGGTGGTGGTCGCGCAGACCTGGGAGGCCGCCCGGTACGCCGCGTCGCTGGTGCGCCCGACCTACCAGCAGCTGCCGTCCACAGTGGACTTCGCCACGCAGGCGCCCAACGCCGTACCGGAGAAGGGGAGTGCGTTGCTACCGGCCGGGGCCGACAAGGGCGACGCGGGCGCGGCGCTGGCCGCCGCACCGTACACAGTGGACCTGGAGTTCACTACGCCGCCGTACAACCACAACGCGATCGAGCCGCACGCCACGACCGCCGTGTGGGACGGCGACCGGCTGACCCTGCACGAGGGCACACAGAACATTCCCTGGCTGCGCAAGGCACTGGCGTTGCGGTTCGGGGTACCCGAGCAGAACATCCGGGTGCTGTCCCCGTTCGTCGGTGGTGGGTTCGGCGGCAAGGGTCGGCCCTGGGCGGGGACCCTGCTCGCCGTGCTGGCCGCGCGGGCGGTACGCCGCCCGGTGCGGCTGGCGCTGACCCGTGCGGGTGTCTACCACACCGTCGGCGGGCGTACGGCCAGCAGGCAGCGGGTCGCGCTGGGCGCGGACGAGCAGGGCCGGCTGACCGCGCTGGTCCACACCAGCGTCTCCCGCACCGGCCGGGTGGGCGGCATGTCCGAGCCGATCACCGGGGTCTCCCGCCATCTGTACGCCGCCCCGAACATCCAGTTGCGTCAGCGCACGGTCGAGCTCGACCTGCTCAGCAACACGTTCATGCGGGCGCCCGGCGAGGCGATCGGCAGCTTCGCTGTGGAGTCGGCCGTCGACGAGCTGGCCTGCAAGCTGGGGATGGACCCGATCGAGCTGCGGATGCGCAACGAACCCGACCGCAACCCGGTGGGCGGGCAACGGTTCACCCACCGGATGCTGCGCGAGGCGTACACGCGGGGGGCGCAACGGTTCGGCTGGCGCGAGCGTGACCCGAGGCCCGGTGCGATGCGGGACGGCCGGTGGCTGGTCGGCATGGGCGTGGCCACCGCGTACCGCGGGTCGATGCGCATGCCCGCCACCGTCACCGTACGGCTGAGTGCGGACGGCACCGTCGTGGTGCGCTCCGGCATGCACGAGATGGGCATGGGCGCGGCGACCGCCCAGGCGCAGATCACCGCCGACGCCATGGGCGTACCGCTGGAGGCCGTCCGCATCGAGTACGGCGACTCCGATCTGCCGCCCAGCGCCGGCGCGATCGGCTCGGTCCAGACCGGCAGCGTCGCCGCCGGCGTGCTGGATGCCTGCACCAAACTGAAGCGGTCCGTGCTCGCCCTGGCCCGCCGCACACCGGGCTCACCCCTGCACGGCCGCGAGCTGGATGAGCTGACAGCCCGCGACGGCGGGCTCTACCACCAGGCAGGCGGCCTGACCTACGCGCAGATCCTGACCGCCGCCGGCCGCACCCACATTGAGGCCCAGTCCAAGGGCAGCATGCTGGGCTTCGCCGCCCGCATGCTGCGCGAGGGCCGGCGATCGGTAACGGCGGCATCGGGCGCCCAGTTCTGCGAGGTCCGGGTCGACCCCGACACCGGCGAGGTGCGGGTGTCGCGCTGGCTGGGCGTCTTCGATCTCGGCACCGTCATCAACGCCCGCACCGCGGCCAGCCAACTGCGCGGCGGCATCATCATGGGCATCGGCATGGCCCTCTCCGAACAGACCCTCATCGACGGCCGCAACGGCAGGATCATCAATCCGAGCCTCGCCGAGTACCACATACCCGTACACGCCGACATCCCCCACATCGAGGTCGACTGGCTCAACGACCCCGACCCCACCACACCGCTGGGCCTGCTCGGCATCGGCGAGGTCGGCATCACCGGCGTCGCTGCGGCCGTTGCCAACGCCGTGCGGCACGCCACCGGCAAACGCATCCTCGACCTACCGATCACCCTCGACAAGCTCCTGTGACCGCCGCGGACGGTCGCCGGTGCCGCGGCCTCCCGGAAGCCGCGTAGGACACCGGTACCGTCCACAAGGGATTGTCGAGTGTTCCTGTGCCGTCGCCTGCCGTCGGTACCGCAGCCGCGCGTCAACTGGTGAAGCGTGGTACCAGCGCCGGGTCCTGAAAGACGGTGACGCCGGCGACACCGTCCACCGCCGGCGTCTGTACCGCCACCCCGAACGGCTCACCATGCCACATGCCACCGCCGCCGACCTTTGGCAGCGGCTTGCCCGCGGCTGGTTCAATGCCTGCTATGAGTTCCGAGATCGTCGGCGCCGCGGGGCAGGCGGCCAACGCCTCGGGTCGGCGGACGCTGGTCGGTCCATTGCTCGCCGTCGCCGGCGGCGTACTGATCATCATGGGTGTCGCGCTGCCCTGGCAGGACGTGACCTATGCGCTACCGGACTCCGTGGGTCGCTTCGTCCAATCCGGCCTGCACGTTTCCGAGGGAGTCGTGGCTGGGCTGCTCGGCATCGTAGGCATCGGCGCCGGCATCATGTGGTTCACGGTTTCCAGGCGCCCAGGACTTTGGTATGCGCTCACCGTGGCGGTCTCGGGCGCGCTCGTCCTCGACTGGGCAGTGCGGGTGAGCGGCCAGGCGGGAATCGGCGTCCTCGTGTCCCTGCTGGGCGCGTTGGTTGGCCTGGCCGCGGTCCCGTTCGTTGCCACCGGGTCCCCCGCACGGCGACTGGGCGTGCTTGCGTTGACAATCGTGGCCGGCGGAGTCGGCCTCATCCTGCTCATGCTGATCTTCCGCGGCAGTGCCCACCGGTACTTCTAAGCGTGCCGGAGACCGACCAGGTCCCACGCCGGGAACAGCCACCGCGCTCACGCGGTAGTCACTGGAGTTGGTTGACTCGCCAGTGGGCCACCGACGATCAGAATTCGCGGAGTTGGGTTCCGGATGCCACCGGCACCGCCGCGTGTCACCGGCTACCGGAACCATCGATGACGCATGGATCACACATACGACGACCACAATGGACAGACGATCGGTGACCGGTGGCAGCGGCGGTCGACCTTCGCTTGCCATCTCGCGGTCGAGCAACTCCGCGCCGGCCGGGCCGCCGGGCGTGACGGCGAGCGGCGGCGGGCCTGTCCGCGCGGTGATTTCAGCGATTGGCCGCCTAGAGTTCGCGTACTCGATGTTGCTGGCGCGGGCGCTCCGGCGCATGCTTCGTTGTTGTCCGTCCGCGACCATCCACTGTGGGTGAGTGATTTCTCACGCAACGCCCGATACGCCGGTACCCGACCCGCTCGACCCCGCGTCCATGCCGGGCGCCAAGGCTCGGGCGAGCCGCCGCCAACTGCTGCGCATCGCCGGCGGCAGCGCCATGCTGGCCGCCGTCGGCGGGCTGGTCCCCCAGCCAGCGGGCGCCACACC
>JAFMQQ010000462.1 GCA_017354595.1 Micromonosporaceae bacterium | reverse complement strand
GACCTCCTCGGATCCGATGAAGACCAGCTGCGGGTTCTTCTGCCGGATCGTGGTCAGCGCGGCACTGAAGTCCTTCTGGTCGGTGGTGACCACCTGGTCCGTGAGCGGGGTGATGCTGCGGTTGCTGAGCGACTTCAGGAAGGCGTCGTGTTCGCCCTTGCCGAACGAACCGTTGTTGGTGATCATGGCGATCTTCTTGATGCCTTTGGTGTCCACAATGTACTTGGCCAGCGTCTCGTCGTAGGTTCCGCTGGTCGGGCCGTTGAGGAACAGGAACGGACTCTTGAGCGCGACCAGGCCGGTCGCCTGCCCCGAGGTGATGTTCGGGATCTGCGACTGCTGCAGGGTCGGGGCCATGGCGATGGTGACCGCGCTCTCCGCGGTACCGATCATCGCGACGTACCCCTCGCTGGCTATCTTGCGGGCCAGGTTGGTACCGGTGGTTGGGTCGCCCTGGTCGTCGAAGACGTCGAGCTGGATCTTACGGCCGTTGATGCCGCCGTTGGAGTTCCACTCGTTGACGGCGAGCTTGGCGCCCTTGGACTCCCACGCCCCAAGGGAGCTGAGCTGTCCACTCTGGGCATCGACAACAGCGATTTTGATCGGGCCGGCGTTAGTGCCAGAGCCCGAGTTACCGGAGGAGGAGCCGGGTGCGTTGCAACCGGCGACCACCAGGGCCGCCAGGAGACCGACGGCGGGTGCCAGCCGGCGGCCAGGGGTGTGCCGGAACATGGACTATCACCTCATACATGAAGAGTGGACGGGTCAGTTTGGTCGGCGCGTCGCCGTGCGGGCCGTAGCCGGAGATGCGTGGATCATGGTGTCGCCTCTGGGTCGAAGACACCCTGGTAGATGTCCTTGATGTTCCAGTGCCCCGGTGTTGGCACCGGTTCGTTGACCATTGGTACGTCCAGCACCGCGGGTCGGCGGTTGCCGATCGCAGCGCTGAGCGCGGCGCTCAGGTCGGCCGCGCTGGTGATGCTGTAGCCGTCGGCGCCGCAGGCTCGGCCGTACGCGGCGAAGTCCGGGCTGTACGGCGCGCCGTCGGGATCCTGGAACTCGCAGCCGTAGCTCTGCCCGAAGTTGCTGATCTGTAGATCGGCGATGGTTCCGTGCGCGCGGTTGTTCATCACGACGAAGACCACCGGCTGGCCCTGCTCGACCGCCATCGGTACCGCCGGCAGTTGGGCGCTCATCCCGCCGTCGCCGATCAGCGCGACCACTACGCGCTGCGGCGCGGCGATCTGTACGCCGACGGCGGCGGCCGGGCCGAAGCCCATTGTGGACAGTCCGCCGGGGGTGATGAACCGGCCCTGGGCGGGCAGCGGATAGCACTGCGCGACGCCGTTCTTGTTCCAGCCCACGTCGGTGACCAGGATGGCGTCCTCGGGCAGCGCGGCGTGCAGATCGGCGAGGATGCGTTCGGGGCGCAACGGGAACTGGTCGCTGCGGCCACGCTCGGCGCTGCCGGCGAACAACTCGGTGCGGGCGGCGTGGATCTGGTCGCGTAGCGCGGGACGGGACACCGGCTCGGGATGGTCGCGGCGTACTGCCTGGGCGATGGCGATGACCGCGCGGTTCACATCCGCCACCGCGCCGATCTCGACCGGGTAGTTGCGGCCGATCTCGGCGGGGTCGATGTCGATCTGGATCAGCCGGGTCGGTGGGATGTTCCAGGTGTAGGAGGGGTTCCACGAACTGGCGTCGGTCTCGGCGAACCGGGTCGCCAACGCCAGCACGACATCGGCCTCCAGGGCGTAGGTGTTGGTCACCTCCAAGCCCCAGAAGCCGGTCATCCCGAGCACCAGCGGGTGGTCGTCGGGCACCAGTCCCTTGCCCATCAGCGAGTGCGCGATCGGGATGTCCAGCTGCTCGGCCAACTCGAGCAACGCATCGCGCCCGGCGGCGGTACGCAGCCCGCCGCCCAGGTAGATCAACGGGCGCTGCGCACCGGCCAACGCGGCGGCGATCCGGCCGGCCGTCGCCGCCGGCAGCTCAGGTGGCGCCGCCTCGGCGACCAGCGGCCGGCCACCGCCGTGCTGGGCGGGCACCGGCCGGGAGAACAGGTCCATCGGGACGTTGAGCAGGACCGCGCCTGGTCGGCCGGAGGTCGCCGTCCAGAAGGCCCGCTCGGTGAATCGCGACAGATCCTCGGCGCGGCGTACGTGCCACGCGCGCTTGACGAACGGCTGGTAGATCGCCGTCTGGTCGGCGTCGCTGTGCAGGTTGACTTCCTGATGCGGGTGCCGGCCGGTGAAATACGACGGGATGTCGCCGGCGATGGCGACCAGCGGAACCGAGTCCAGCGCGGCGGTGGCCACCCCGGTGACCGCGTTCATCATTCCGGGTCCGACGTGCAGCAGTACCACGCCGGGCTTACCGGAGACCCGCGCGTACCCGTCGGCGGCGTGCGCGGCGGACTGCTCGTGGCGGGCCATCACGAACCGGATCGGGCTGCGCCCCAACGCGTCCAGCAACGCGATGTTGGTGTGCCCGCAGACGCCGAAGATGTATTCGACGCCGTAGGACAGCAGTTGGTCGACCAGCGCCGCCGCGGCCGATACCGTCGCCGGCCCGGTCTCCGCGAGCCCCCGGTGGCGGACCTCTGCTGTCATGACGCGCTCCCCCTCGGACTCGGGACGAGGTTGATCCAGGACTTCCCGGCCACGCCGCCGGCTTCGGCGAATGCCTCGGTCGCCTGCGCGAGTCCGAACCGGCCGCGCAGCACCCGACCCGGCCGCAGCCCGGCGTCCAGCGCCGCGATGGTGCCGGCGAACCCGACCGGATGGTCGTAGATGAGACAGCCCCGTACCGTCAGCCGGCGCTGCACCAGCGCGAAGGTGGACACCTTGGCCGCCTGTGTGCTCTGGCCGATGACCACCAGGCAGCCACCAGCGGCGGTACGCGCCAGGGCGGACTCGAACGCCTCCGGTACACCCGAGGTCTCGATGACCACCGGATATCGCTGATGCGGGTCGGTGACCGCCACCGCCCCGAGTTGCTCGGCCAGCCGTACCCGCCCGGCGTGCGGGTCGATCACGCGGGGCTGGCCGCCGGCGTGCCGGACCGCGAGACAGGTCAGCAGCCCCTGGGAACCGGCGCCGACCACCAGGCACGACTGTCCAGGTTGGACTCCGCCGGTGCGTACCGCGGACAGCGCCACGGTCATCGGCTCGACGCAGACCACGTCGTCGTCGGTCCACTCCTCCGGTACCGGCCAGGCGAACCGGGCCGGTACCGCGACCCGCTCGGCGAGCAGCCCCGGTTCGGTGATGCCGACAGCACGCCGGCTGGTACACCCGGCGGTGGTACCGGCGGCGCAGGCGGGGCACTCGAAGCAGGGATAGTTGGGTTCGATGACGACGCGTTGCCCGACCCGCCGGTGGGTGACCTCGGCGCCGACCGCGGTGATTTCGCCGAATGCCTCGTGACCGAGCACCCAGGGCAGGGCGGGTACCGCCCGCTCACCGCCGACCACGGCCAGATCGGAGCCGCAGAGTCCTACGCCGCGTACGCTCACCACGACCTCGTGCGCTCCGCACGGCGGTTCGGGCCAGTCATCGAGTACCGCGACCCGGCCGGCCGAAACCAGTGCCACGGCCCTCATCCGCGCTCGCCCCAGATGGACATGCCGCGCAG
>JAFMQQ010000461.1 GCA_017354595.1 Micromonosporaceae bacterium | reverse complement strand
TACCCCAGCTACCACTTCGGCGACTTCCTGCGCGGCGCCAAAGCAGCCGGATTCCTGTTGCGCGGCGGCTATCACAACCTGGTCCGGGGCGATCAGGCGTCGATCAACCGCCAGGTGGACTGGCTGCGCAGGGCAGTGGACGCGTCCGACGCGACCTGGGCCATGCTCGACATCGAGCGCTACCCCGAACTGGTCTCCGCCAACGTGTGGCCGCGATGGGATGACGTACGCCGCTTTGACGACCGCTGGGCGGCGGTCGAGGACCGGATCCTGGTCGGGTACCTCCCGCCATGGAACTGGAGCATGCACCTCGGAAGGCCGGACCTGCGCCCATTCCGCGGTCCGCTGATCGCCTCGGACTATCCGCTCAACAACAGCGCCGATGAGTACCGGCGCCTGTACGCGCGCTGCGGCGGCGATAAGGGACGGGGGTGGACACCGTACGGCAACCGGGTCTGCGACGGCTGGCAGTTCAGCTCGGATGCACGGGTACCCGGCGCGGCATCGGCCTGCGGCATCAACGCCTGGCGGATGACCCTCCAACAGCTCACCGCGCTGCTGACCGAGGCGCCATGAGGCGGGCGTCGCATGCTGGAGCACCGAGCAGTCGCCCGGGTCACACGGAATCGAACTCCTTGTGCCCGCGACCAGATCTATCCACTATGGACTCCGGCGTGCGTCCGTCCACTGTGCTTGGCAACACGACCTGGTCGCGGCCGGTCGGCCTGGGATAGAGGGCGGAGAGCAGCGCTACCCCGAGTACGGCGCCGACCAGCTGTGCGGCGATGAATCCGGCCAGCGAGCCCGGTGCGATACCGGCGAAGGTGTCGCTGAAGGCGCGGCCGATCGTGACCGCGGGGTTGGCGAAGCTGGTCGAGCTGGTGAACCAGTATGCGGCGCCGATGTAGGCACCGACCGCGGCGGGGGTCGCCGCGGACCGGTGTGAGCGGGCCAGCGCGAAGATCAGCAGGACCAGTCCAGCGGTGGCGACCACCTCACCCAGCCACAGGTGGCTGGCGCTGCGGTCCTTTGTGGACCAGGAGACCGCCGCCAGGTTGAACATCAGATTGGCCAGCACGGCGCCGCCGATCGCGCCGACCAGCTGCGCCGCGGTGTAGACGCCCAGCTCCGCAGCCCGCAGGCCGGTCTGGCCCCGCCGGCCCAGCCACCAGTCGGCCACCGATACCACCGGGTTGAAGTGCGCGCCGGAGGCCGGGCCGAACACCAGAATCAGTACCCCGAGGGCGAACGCCGTGGCGATCGCGTTCTCCAGCAACTGCAGCCCCACATCGCGCGGAGAAAGCTGGGTGGCCATCACGCCGGAACCGACGACCGCGGTCACCAGTAGGCCGGTGCCGAGCATCTCGGCCAGTGCCCGCCGCGCCAAACTCCCGCTCACCGGCTCCTCCCCTGGCCGTATTCGTCCAGTACGGTTGACACCCTAGCATGACTCAGCCAACATTGAGTCAATGGCGACTGAGCGAAATGCGAGCGACCCCCGGCCGGATGTGGCGGCCCGGGCACGCATCCACGCCGCGCTCGGTGAGCCGGCCCGGCTGGCGATAGTCGAGACGCTGACGCTGGGCGATGCCTCGCCCGGGGAGATCGGCAAGGCGCTGGGTCTGCCCACCAACCTGGTCGCACACCACGTCAAGGTGCTCACCGACGCGGGCCTGGTGGTGCGTACCCGGTCCGAAGGCGACCACCGGCGCACCTACCTCCGTCTGGTACCGGAGACGCTGGCTGCGCTGACCGCGGCCGTGCTGCCAACGGCGCCGCGGGTGGTGTTCGTCTGCACCCGCAACTCCGCCCGTTCGCAGCTGGCGGCGGCCCTGTGGCGGCGACGCAGTCAGGTTCCCGCCACCTCGGCGGGCACCCAGCCGGCGGATCGGGTACATCCGCGCGCACAGCGGGTGGCCCGGCGGCACGGGCTGAACCTCGATCGGGCACGCACGGCCCAGGTCGCCGACGTCGTCGGTCGCGACGATCTGGTCATCGCCGTCTGCGACAACGCTCACGAGCAGCTCAGCGCCGAACCGCGGCTGCACTGGTCGGTGCCCGACCCCGCACCGGCCGACACCGACGCCGCCTTCGAGGCCGCATACGCGGACATCGCCGGGCGGATCGACCGTCTGGCTCCCGTCTTCTCCGCCAGGGTGCAGAAGGACCGCCGGCGCAAGCCCGATCGGAGTAGACCATGACCGACACCACCCAACACGGCGCGGAGCTCTCCGTCGACCAGCGACTCGCGCTGCACACCGCCGTGCGCCGGCTGGGGGAGGAGTTCGCCGGCGAGTACGGTACCGAGACCATCGAGCGGTTCCTGCGCTCCAGCTACGACCAGTTCGCCAGCCATAGCACGGTAACCAACTTCCTACCCCTGCTGGCCGAACGCTTCGCCCGGCAGCGATTGACGGCACTGGCCAAAGTGGAGGGACGGCGGCAGGACGGCCGGCCAGTGGTGTTGTTTCTGTGTGTCCACAATGCTGGCCGCAGCCAGATGGCCCTCGGCTTCTTCACCGATCTGGCGGAAGGCCGGGCGATCGCCTGGTCTGGCGGCTCAGCGCCCGGTATCGAAGTCAATCGTTGCGCTGTGGAGGCGATGGCCGAGCGCGGGATCGACATCTCCCGGGAGTACCCGAAGCCCTGGACCGACGAGGTGATCCGCGCCGCCGACGTGGTGGTAACCATGGGCTGCGGCGACGCCTGCCCGATCTTCCCCGGCACCCGGTACGAGAACTGGGACCTGGACGACCCGGCCGGCAAGGCCCTCGACCAGGTACGGCCGATCCGCGACGAGATCGAGCGCCGGGTACGCCGCCTACTCGAGCAGCTCGGCATTCCCGCGCCGGCCTGACCGGCCGGGCCCGGGTCAGCGGGTGAGCAGTCGGGGCAGCACCCGCGCGGTCAGTACCATCCGGAGCAGGCTCGCCGGCACGGCCAGAAGCATCGGCCACACGAACGGCGGCGCCAACACGAGCGTGGCGATGACGAACGCACCATCCATGCCGATCAGCCCGAGGCCCGCGCTGGCGGCCAACCGGCTGCGCCGGTAACTGCGCCCGGTGGCGGCCAGGGCGAGCATGCCGACAACGGTGACCAGGGCCGCGGCGAACGCCACCCGTACCAGCCCGGGCACTGGCCATGCCCACGCGTGCTCGGCGAGCAGAGCGGTACCCCAGCACACTCCGACAACCGGGCCGGAGCACAGCAATGCCGACGCGACGCGGCGCCCTGGTGCCTGCCGCACGAACGCCGCCACCACGACCTCGGCCTCGCCGAACTCGGTGATGGCCGTGCCCGCTGCGGCGTCAGGCTCCAGGCCGGCCGACCGGTACCGCGCGTAGGTCTCGGTCAGTCCATCGGTCAGTTCCTCCACCGCGTCCGCGGGCAACCGCCCGGCCAGCGAGGCGAGGTACGCGTCGATCAGCTGATGGCCGGCCATGACGAGCCCTCCAGCAGGGTGGTGATCGCGTCGGCGAACTCGCGCCACTTCTCCCGGTCAGTGGCGAGCCGGCGCCGGCCCGCAGCGGTCAGCCGGTAGCTGCGCCGCCGCCGACCCTCCACTATGGACCACGAGCCGGCGATCAGCCCGGCCGCCTCGAGCCGGTGTAGAGCCGGATAGACGGTACCGGTTGGCAGATCGAAGCGC
>JAFMQQ010000006.1 GCA_017354595.1 Micromonosporaceae bacterium | reverse complement strand
GTCGCCGCGCCGACCGCGGCCGGCGGTGTGCCGCTGGCCTCGCCGAGTCGCAGCCTGCTCGCGTCGCCCACCCCGTCCGGCTCCGCCCCGCCCGCCACGGCGGCCGTCACCGTGGACGCCTCAGGCAGGAGCCAGGCCAGCGGGGCGACCTCGCTGTCCTGGAGCCAGCCGGTCCACGGCGGGTCACGACTGCTGGTCGCCGAGGTGTCGGTGGGCGTCTTCGTCGACTTCGGCTGCTCGCTGTCGGCCAGCGACAACGGTACCGCGATGCGGCGTCTGTCCACAGTGCACGATGACAGCTCCCCCACCGGCTTCCACGGCGTCTTCTACCGGGTGGCACCGCCGACCGGTACCAACACCATCACGGCCCAGTTGACCGGCTGCACCGCGGATGAGCTGACGGGGGGTTCGGTCTCGTTCAACGGCGTCAGCCAGTCCGCGCCGCTGGGATCCGCGGTGACCGCCACCGGCGACAGCACGACCGCCTCGGCGACAGTGCGGGGAACGCACAGCGGGGACCTGGTCGTTGGCTTCGTCTCCTGCGGCAGTGCGATCCAGGCGACCCGGGCGCCGAGCACCCGCAGGTTCCTCCAGAACGGTGACGACTTCACCGGAGCGGGCAACAGCGCCGGCGCCACCCAGCTCTCCTCCGGCGGGTCCAACCGGCTGGCCTGGTCAGTGGTGAGCGACGTGTGGGGAGTGACGGCGGTCGAGGTCCGGAGTTGACCGGGCGGCGCTGGTCCCGTGTGGACGTCGCATGTGGACGTCTCGTGTGGACGTCTCGTGTGGACGGACAGCTCGGCCCGGACCGTCCCTTCCCGGAGAAGCCTAGGCCGGGTAGGTACGGGTCTCGGTGGCCTTGACCGCGGCCCAGACCTGTTGGCCCGGGTCCAGCCGCAGCGCCCCGGCCGCCGCGGGCGTGACATCGGCGGCGGCGGCGATACCGTCCGGGCCGGCGAGCTGGACCCGCACGTTGTCGCCGTGCCGCTGGATCCCGGTCACCACCGCCGGCCAGGTGTTGCGCGGGCTGCCATCCGGCCGGTGGGTGTGCAGCGCCACCGCGGCCGGCGGGAAGGCGACGAAGACCTCGCCGGTCGCCGCGTCGGCGACGGTCAAGGTGAAGCCGGGTCCGATGTGGACGGTGTGCTCACTGGCGCGGCCCCGGTACAGGTTGAGGCCGACCAGCCGGGCGACATAGTCGGTACGCGGCTGGGCGGTGATGGTTGCCGCGTCGCCTTCCTGTACCACGCAGCCGTCCTCGATGATGACCAGCCGCTCGGCGAGCACCAGCGCGTCCAGCGGATCGTGGGTGACCAGCAGCGTGGCGCCCGGGTGCTCGGCGAGGTGCCGGTGCAGTTGCGCCCGGGTGTCCAGCCGGGTACGGGCGTCCAGCGCGGCCAGCGGCTCATCCAGCAGCAGCAGTGCGGGGTCGACGGCGAGCGCCCGGGCCAGCGCCACCCGCTGCGCCTGGCCGCCGGAGAGCTGCCTTGGCCTGGCCCGGGCCTGCTCGGCCAGCCCTACCCGGGACAGCCAGCCGGCGGCCCGGGCGCGCGCGTCGCGCCGGGGCAACCCGTGGCTGCGCGGCCCGAAGGCGACGTTCTCCAGCGCGGAGAGGTGGGGGAAGAGCAGGTAGTCCTGGAACACCACGCCGATGCTGCGCCGTTCCGTGGGTGTCCACAAGCGACGGTCAGGGTCGGCGAGGGTCTGCCCGTTCAGCCTGATATACCCGGCCGAGAGCGGCTGCAGCCCGGCCAGCGCGCGCAGCGCCGTGGTCTTACCCGCACCGTTGGGTCCCAGCAGCGCCACCACCTCGCCGCTGTCGATCCGGAGCTGGAGGTCCAGCCGGAACCGGTCCCGCTCGACCACCAGGTGTGCGTCGAGCATGGGCTCGCCCCCGGTTCCTCGATCGGGCGCCGGGCCGGCCTGCTGGTTCACGCGGCCCGGCTCACGGGGCAGCGATCCACTTGTCGCGCAGGCTGGCCAGGATGGTGACCGAGACGGCGAGCAGGACGAGGCTGAGTACGATCGCGGCGTCGAGGTCCTGCTCCAGGGCGAGGTACACGGCCAGCGGCATGGTCTGGGTACGCCCGGGGAAGTTGCCGGCGAAGGTGATGGTGGCACCGAACTCGCCCAGCGCGCGCGCCCAGCACAGCACCGCCCCGGCCGCGACGCCCGGCGCGACCAGGGGGAGGGTCACCCGGCGGAAGCTCGTCCACCGCCCTGCGCCCAGCGTCGCCGCCGCCTCCTCGTACCGGGCGTCCGCGCCGCGCAGTGCTCCCTCCACCGCGATGACGAGGAACGGCATGGCGACGAACGCCTCGGCGACCACGACGCCCGGTGTGGTGAACGGCAGCGTGACGCCGAAGGTGTTGGAAAGCCAGGCGCCCAGCAGCCCGCGCCGGCCGAAGACGAGCAGCAGCGCCACCCCGCCCACCACCGGTGGCAGTACCAGCGGCACGGTCACCAGGGCGCGTACCAGCCGGCGGCCGGGGAACTGCACCCGGGCCAGCAGCCACGCCAGCGGTACCCCGAGGGCGAGGCAGAGCAGGGTGGCGAGGCTGGCGGTCTGAAGGGACAGCCGCAGCGCGGTGAGTACACCGGGCTCGACCAGCCGGCGGGGCAGGGTGGCCCACGGTGCCCGTACCACCAGGCCGAGCAGGGGGAGTACCAGGAAGGCGAGGCCCAGGGTGGCGGGGAGCAGCAGCGCGGCGGGTGCCCGGCCGGAAGCCGGGCGCCTCACGGCGCCTGGAAACCGGCTGCGCTCAGCACGCTCTTGCCCGCCGCGGAGAGTACGTATGCGACGAAGGCCTGTGCCCCGGCCCTGTTCGGCGCGCCCTTCAGCACCACGATCGGGTACTCGTTGATCGCCTTCGCCGACTCCGGGAACTCCACACCGTCCACATCGGACGCCGCTGCCTTCGCGTCAGTGCGGTAGACCAGCGCGGCGTCCACCTCGCCGAGCTTCACCTTGGCCAGCGCCTGCTTCACGTCCTGCTCCAGGGTGACCGGGGTGAGCTTGACCCCGGCCGCGGACAGCGCGGTGTTCGCGGCGGCACCGCACGGTACCTGCGCCGCGCACAGGGCCACCTTCACGCCGGGCTTGACCAGGTCGGCCAACCCGGTGATGTGCTTGGGGTTCCCCTTCGGTACCGCGATCACGAGCTGGTTCTTCACGAACGTGGTCGGCGTACCGTCGGCGTTGCCGGCGTCGGTGACGTCCTTCATGTTCTTCGGCGCGGCCGAGGCGAAGACATCGGCCGGGGCGCCCTGGTTGATCTGGGTGGCGAGGGCGGAGCTGCCGGCGAAGTTGAACTTTACCGAGACTCCCGGGTGGGCCGCCTCGAAGTCTTTGCCGATCTGGGTGAAGGACTCGGTCAGCGAAGCCGCCGCGAAGACCGACACATCGCCGGTGATGCTGGTCGCCGATGCCGGGGCGCCGCTGCCGGTGTTCGAGCCGTTCGAGCCGCCACAGGCGGCCAGAGCCAGTGTGGCCGCGACGGCGAACCCGGCCAGAACGCTGCGTACTCTCATCTCTCCACCACCACGTTGGTCGATTTGATCACCGCCGTGGCGACCGAGCCCACCTGGAGGTTCAGGTCGTCGACCGCCTCGCGGCTCATCAGCGATACCAGCCGGAACGGGCCGGCCTGGATGTCCACCTGCGCCATGACGGTGTCCTTGACCACGGCTGTCACAATGCCGCGCAGCCGGTTGCGGGCGGAGGAGACCTCCACCCGGCCATCGGGTTCGGTGGCCTGCTCGCGGGCGAAGGCGGCCAGGTCGGTGCCCTTGATCGCCCGGTGCCCGTGCCCATCCCGTACCGCCGCCAGCCGGCCGGAGTCGACCCAGCGGCGCACCGTGTCCGGGCTGACGCCGAGCAGCTGCGCCGCTTCGCCGATCCGGAACACCGTCACCGGGCTACCGTATCCGTCGCACCTGCGATAGGGAAGGGCGTGCGCGCCTGGCGCCTACTGTGGAGCTTATGCCTGACCCATCGCAGCTGCGGTGCCGGGCTCCGGCCCCAGCCGGTCGGCCGCTACCGGAGCGGCTTCGCCATCACCCGCTCGCGCCGGATGCCGTCGGGCATCTCGGCCTGCGCGCCGGTGGGGAGGAAGCCGGCGCGCCGGTACAGCCGCTCGGCGGCCGTGTTGCCCTCGGCCACCGCGAGCAGCATGGTCCGGGCACCGGCCAGCGCGGCCCAGTCCGCGACGGCCGCGATGAGCAGCTCCCCCACGCCGCGGCCCCGAGCGCGGGGCGCCACCCACATCGACATCAGCTCCACCGCGCCGTCCACCCGGCGAAGGCTATCGGGCGGCTCCCGAACGGGCGACCCGGATCAGCGCGGCGAGCCCGTTGCGCAGGGCGGTCCGGTCGGCCCGGTCCATCGCCGCGACCAGTTGCTCGAAGCGATGGTGGAACCCGGTCGCCATCCGGGCGTGCGCGCTGCGCCCGTGCCCGGTCAGGCGCAGCCGGTACAGCCGCCGGTTGGCCTCGTCCCGTTCCCGTACCAGCAGGCCCTTGCGCTCCAGCTCGGCGGCCATCCGGCTGACGCTGCTCTTGTCCAGCTTCAGCCGGTCGGCCAGGTCCTGTTGCGACAGTGGCACCTCGCTGTCCAGCTCATGCAGTGCGAAAGCCTGGGACAGGGTGAGTGTGTGCCCGGGCAGCACTTGTTCCGGCTGCAGCACACCGGTCACGCGGATCAGGTCCATGAACAGTTCATGGATCTGTTCCGCGTCCTCGGCCAGCACCTGGTACGCCCCGCTCTCTGACAAACCCCGGTTAATAGTTGCGCGGTACAACTATGCGCGGTACCGTCGCCATTAGTTGTACCACGCAACCTTAGGAGGAGTCGCCATGCACGAACTCATCCACCGCCGGAGGCGCAACCTGCCGAACGCGTTCGCCGGCCACCCCAGCCGGGTCTACGACTTCGTCGCCCGCCGGGTGCTGCGGGTGGTGTACCGGCGCGTCGCGGCCGACATCGCGACCGTGGCACCGCAGGGCGCGCAGGTGCTGGATGTCGGTACCGGTCCGGGGGTGCTGCTGGTGGAGCTCGCGGCGCGCCGCCCCGACCTGCGCCTGACCGGTGTGGACCTTTCCGCCGACATGGTCGCCACGGCCCGGCGCAACCTCACCCCGTTCGCCGACCGGGCCCGCGCACACGTGGGCGACGTGACCAGCCTGCCCTTCGAGGACCAGAGCTTCGACCTGATCGTCTCCTCGATCAGCACCCACCACTGGGACGATCCGGAGGGTGCGGTACCGGAGCTGGCCCGGGTGCTGCGCCCCGGCGGCCGGGTGTACATCTACGACTTCCCGTTCGCGCCGTTCGACCGGCTCGCCACCTCGGCCGCCACCCACTCTGTCCTGAATGGACAGACGCCGGAACGCTCCCGGCTCCGTACCGGCGTCCTGTTCCTGCCCTACGTCCGCTTCGTCATGTCGGCCTGAGGATGGGACGGTGACCGGCGGGCGCGCGGATGGCACGATGGCGGCGTGCTCGATCCTGGACTGGCCGGGCGGGTGGCTCTGGTCACCGGCGCCAACCACGGCATCGGTGCCGCCATCGCGGCGGCCCTCGCGGCGCAGGGCGCGCCGGTGTTCCTCAGCTACCTGCGCCTGGCGCCGCTGCGCGACCCCGCTCTTCCGCCGGAGTACGACCAGTTGCGCTCCGGTACCGCCGACGAGGTCGTGGCCCGGATCCGGGCCGCCGGGGGTACCGCGGAGTGCGGCGAGGCGGACCTGGCCGATCCGGCGGCGCCGGCCCGGCTCTTCGACCGGGTCGAGGCCACGCTCGGCCCGGTGCAGATCCTGGTCAACAACGCCAGTGGCTGGCTCGCCGACACCTTCCTGCCGGACCCGACCGACCGGTTCGGCCGCATCGTGTCCAATGTGGACCCTGCTGGCTACGAGCGGCAGTTCGCGGTGGACGCGCGGGCCGCGGCCCTGCTGATCGCGCAGTTCGCCCGGCGGCACGTCGGCCGCGGCGCAACATGGGGGCGCATCATCGGCCTGACCTCGGGCGGGCCCGCCGGCTTTCCGGGGGAGGTCTCCTACGGTGCGGCCAAGGCGGCGCAGGAGAATTACACGATCTCCGCCGCGCAGGAGCTCAAGCGCTACGGCGTGACCGCGAACATGGTTCAGCCGCCGCCCACTGATACCGGATGGGTCACCGCGGCGATGGCGGCCTCGGCCGGGACGATCGCGCGGCCGGAGGAGGTCGCCGAGGTGGTCACGCTGCTCGCGTCGCACCAGGCGCGGTACATCACCGGGCAGGTCATCCGGATGTCCTGACCCGGCCGGGCGGCGGGCACTGGCGGCAGCGTCAGCGGCCGAGACGCAGTGGGGACGGGACGGCGTTCGAGCCGACCGCGAAGACGGCCAGGAACAGCTGGGCGGCGAAGCACTCCGCGCCCACGCCGCCGGTCAGTTGGGCGTACATCCGGTCCGGCCCGATGACCAGCGAGGCGCCGGTGTTCATGCACCCGTTCAGGGCGAAGGCGAAGATGCGGGTGCCTGGCGTGCGGTTGGCGTCGACCGCGTCCCGCACCTTCTGCATCTGGGCGGGCGGGCCGAGCAGGAACGGCTCGATCGCACCGGACTGGGTCACCTCGGCCGGTGCCGGCCCACCGTCACGGGTACCGAGCAGGGTGAAGGCGATCAGGGTCGACCTGGCCGGCGGCTGCGGTACCCGGCTGAGCGGCGGCGCCGGCTGGTCGCCGGCCGACCCGGCCGGAGCCGGCGCTGAGAGGCTCGGCGCGGGGGCGTTGTAGCTGTTCGGTCTCCCACTTGCGCAGGCGGCCGGGGCGAGCACCAGCACGACCGTCGCGGCTACCGCAGGCCAACGCAGCATGCCGGGTTCGACGCGGGAACGACCCGGCCGGTTCCCGCTGGGTACCCGTTAAGGTGTACCGGTGCGGCGGGTGTTGCTGACCGGCATGTCGGGCACCGGGAAGTCGACGGTCGTCGCGGAGCTGGCGGCGCGCGGCTACCGTGCCGTGGACGCCGACGAGAGCGGCCTCTGCGAGCCGGTGACGGTACCCGCCGAGACGCTCACCGGAGTCCCGGGACAGGACTGGTTGTGGCGCGAGGACCTGGTCCGGCAACTGCTCGATGAACAGACCGAGCTGCTCTTCCTCGCCGGGTGCGCCCCGAACCAGGGCCGGTTCCGGCACCGGTTCGGCCACATCGTGCTGCTCACCGCGCCGGTACCGGTGATCGTGCAGCGGCTGGCGAGCAGAACCACCAACCCGTACGGCAAGCGGCCGGAGGAGGTGGAACGGGTACTGCGGCTGCGGGAGGCGGTCGAGCCGTTGCTGCGGCGGGTGGCGACCCTGGAGGTGCAGACCACGGTACCGGTGGACCAGGTGGTGGCGCGGATCCTCGCCCATGCCGGCCAACCAATACAGGGTCCACTGTAGACGGTGCCCAGCTAGTCTATTGTGGACATACGTCATCCCAGTCCGGTACGGAAACCCTCCCGCCAGGTCGGCCAGGCCGGCATGAAGCCCAGGTCCCGGCGCGCCTTGGCGTTGGATGCACCGCGCGCGTCGGTCATCATGTTCACCACGAACTCGCCCAGCACCGGCCGCACCAGCCAGGCCGGTACCCGCATCGGCGACCTCACCCCGAGCACCTGGGCCAGGTACGGGAGGAACTCGCGTACCTGTACCGGCTCATCGTCCACAATGTTGTAAATGCCGGCCGGGCCGCCCTCGGCGGCGAGTACCGCCGCCCGGGCCGCATCCTCGATGTGCAGGAACGACCAGTGGCCGGCGCCGCTGCCGACCACCGGGAAGCGGCGCTTGCGCACCATCGCCAGCATGTCGCCGTCGCGGGTCGTGCCGTCCGGGTCGGCGTACCGGCCCAGGGCGTTGTGCGGTCCGTAGAGGCCGCCGTACCGCAGCACCACGCCCTCGACCGGCGCCGCGGCCGTCACCGCTTGCTCCAGGTGCCTGATCGCGCCGATCGTCTGGCGGGCGTTGGCCGGCGGGTGCTCGTCGAGCGGATCGGCCTCGGTCTTCACCGGACCGCCGGTGCGCGCGTACGGCCAGCCGGCGAAGCTCTGCGCCACCAGCCGGCGGGCGCCGCTGGCCCGGGCGGCGGCGATCAGGTTGTCGGTACCTTCGGTACGCAGCCGGTTGGTGGCCGCGAACCCCCGGTCGATGCGCCGCATGTCGAGTGCGCCGATGGCGGTCAGCTGGTGCACGATCACCTCGGGCTTGAAGTCGGCGGCCGCGGTCACCACCCGGTCACGGTCCAGGGCGTCCAGCACGACCGGCTCCGCTCCCGCAGCCGTCAGGCCGTCCGCCTTCTCCGGCGATCTCGTGGTACCGGCGACCTGGTGCCCCCGCTCCACCAGCATCGGGACGAGCAGACGTCCCACCGCTCCGGTCGCCCCGGCAACGAAAATCCTCATCGTGAGCTCCTCTCAGTCGCCCGACCGGACGGGGCAGCCGCATGGGACGTGACGCCGGCTAAGGTCGGCGTGATGGACGACACGGCAACCGTGGCGCGGCGGGAGTACCAGGCGCTGGACCCGCTGAGCGTCCGGATCCAGACGCATCGCCGGTACTCCGAACGCGACCACGACATCGAGGCCGCGGTCGACCGGGCGGTGGGCCTGCCGGCGTCCGCGGCGCTGCTGGATATCGGGCCGGGCACCGGCACGTACCTGCGCCGGCTCGCCGAGCGCGGGCACCGCGGCAGGTTGGTCGGCTTGGACATCTCGGCGGCGGTACTGGCCGGGCTCGGTACCGTGCCCGGCGTCCGGGCGGTGCTCGGCGATGCCGCGGCGCTACCGTTGCGCGACGGCTGCTTCGATGTGGTCACCGCCCGGCACATGCTGTACCACGTGGCGGATCCGCTCGCCGCGATCCGGCATGCCCGCCGGGTACTCCACAGTGGAGGGACGTTCGCCGCGGTGGTGAATGTCGAAGACAACCTGCCGGTCACGAGGGAGCTGATCCGGGGTGTACTGGCGGCGCACGGGCTGGACGCACGCGCCCACGCGCACCGGGTGCACGGCGGCAACCTGCCGGCGATGGTGCGGGAGGTCTTCGGCGAGGTACGCGTCCACCGGCAGGACAACGCGTTGGTCTTCCCGTCGGCAGAACCCGTGGTCGCGTACGCGCTGTCCTGCCTGACGCTGTACGGCGTACGGCCGGAGCATTACGCGCGAGCCGCGGTCGAGTCGGACCTGGCGGTCGGTGCCCGCGCGCTGTTCGCACAGCGCACCCCGGGCGGGCGCGACCAGACCGGGCAGCCGGTGCTGCGCGATCCCAAGGGGTATGTGATCGTCACCGCCCGGGCGTGAGTGTCCGGCTCGGTTTGACGCGTGACGCCGTGGTAATCGCGCTCCAGCGAAGACTGACGAGACTGGGCGCCAGCGACGATGCGGACGAGCTCGCGCAGGTCTTCGACGAGGTGCTCCACAGCGGGACCGTGGCGCGACGCTCTGACCTCCGGATCGTTGGCGCGCCACGGTGGCCGGGTCGACTGGTTGATCCCAGGTCTCCACGTTTGTGCACAACGTGTAATACACTCGATCATGTGCTGAGCTACGAGTGGACACCGGAGGGTTACCAGCGCGTCCTCGCCCATGGACTAGATCCCGCCGAGGTTCACCAGGCGCTGACCGGACCAGGTCCGCGGTTGCTGGAGGCTGTCGCCGACGACATGCTCTCCGTCCTGGCTTGCACAGACGCAGGAAAGCTGATCGAAATCTGGTTGCAGGAAGTCCCCGACGACGGAGCTCGGGAGCTGTTCGCCGCGTTCGATGCCGGGTTCCTCGGCAAGGCGAAGTGGAGCAACGCCTTCGGGCAGGAGGGTGGATCATGAGCAACAGCAACAAGGCCGAGAAGCTGCTCGCCCGTAGACTCGCGGGAGAGGATGTCGCCCGTGGTGGAGCGCGGGTCAGCCACGAGGCGATCGCGCCCGCAGGGCGTCCCGATGGTGACATGAAGATTGGCAAGTCGCTTCGGGTACCCCTGGCGATGTTCGCGCAGATCGATGAGGCCGCGCAGCGGCGCCGGATGTCGTGGAGTGCGCTGGTGCGATTGTGGATCGCCGAAGGCCTCGCCCGCGATGCGGAGACCGCGGCGGACCCGGTGGTCGAACTGCACCACCACCTCGACGCGGCGACACGCGCGCTGCGGGAACTGGAGGGGCAGCGCGACGCCGCTTGACCCGGTGAATCCGGTTGCCGGGGCCGGTTGTGGCGGTTAGCTTTCGGCCATGGAGGAACGGATCATCGCCGCCGACCCGGTCGCGGACCCGCAGGGGTACCAGCGCGAGGTGCTCGCGCTGCTGGGCGGGCGGGACCCGGTCGAGGTACTCGAGGCGACCGTACCGGCGGTGCGCGGGTACACGGACGGGTTGTCGCAGCAGGTGCTCAACCGCCGCCCGGAACCCGGGGAGTGGTCGGCGGCCGAGGTGCTCGGCCACCTCTTCGACGGCGAGGTCGCCTTCGCGTACCGGTCGCGGATGATCCTGGCTCAGGACACGCCGACCCTGTCCGGCTACGACCAGGATGCGTGGGCTCGCCTGCCGCGACCCGGGTTCACTGAGCTGCTCGACGCGTTCGCCGCACTGCGGCTGGGCAACCTGGCGCTGGTACGGCAACTGGCGCCGGAAGCGTGGCAGCGGGTGGGCGTGCACAGCGAGCGTGGGCCGACGACCATGCGGGTACTGGTCGAGACGACCGCCGGCCACGACATCGCCCACCTCCGCCAGCTGGAGCAGACCCTGGTCGCGGTGCGTGCCTGAGGCGATCGACGGTGACATGAACCTCATGGCGGGTGTCGCCGGCAGGCTGCGCGCGGCGGGCTGCGTCTTCGCCGAGGAGGAGGCGCGTTGGTTGGTCGAGGCGGCGCCGGATCCGGACCGCCTGGCCGGCATGGTCGAGCAACGGGTGGCCGGGCTGCCGCTGGAACACATCGTGGGCTGGGCACAGTTCTGCGGCCGCCGGGTCGCGGTCGATCCCGGCGTCTTCATCCCGCGCCGGCGCACCGAGCTGCTGGTGCGCCGGGCCGCCGCTCTCGCCTGCACCGGTACGTCCATTGTGGACCTCTGCTGCGGCTCGGGCGCGGTGGGCGTCGCGGTGGCGGCGCTGGTACCCGGTGTGCGGCTGTACGCGGCGGATGTCGACCCGGCGGCGGTACGCTGCGCCGAGCGCAACCTGGCGCCACTGGGTGGGCGGGTGTACCGGGGCGACCTGTACGGCGCGCTGCCGGCGGCCCTGCGCGGTGGCATCCAGGTACTCGCGGCGAACGTGCCGTACGTGCCGAGCGGGGCGGTTGACCTGATGCCGCGCGAGGCCCGGCTGCACGAGCCGCGGGTCGCGCTCGACGGCGGACCGGACGGGCTGGACCAGGTGCGCCGGGTCGCCGCCGGAGCGGGGGAGTGGCTGGTACCGGGTGGGCACGTGCTGGTGGAGACGGGTGAGGACCAGGCCGCCGCCGCGGCCGAGTTGTTCGGTGCCGCCGGGCTCTCGCCCACTGTGGAGAGTGACGAGGATCTGGGCGCGACCGCGATCGTCGGGCGGATGTGAAGCTCACCCGGCCTTTGGCAGGATGAGGTGGTGCGGATCCGCCACATCGAGCCCGGGGAGCCGGACGGCGCAGGCATGTTCCTGCGGGCGTACGCGTTCAAGGCGTCACCCATGCAACCGGACGAGCTCGCCCGGCTGTGCAGCGACCCGCGATTCGCCGCCGGCCGGGTCGGTCTGGTCGCCGAGGACGACGATGGCCCGCGGGCCACGGCATCCGCGGTCCTGATGCGGCAGAACCTGCGCGGCCGGGTGTACCCGATGGCCGGCATCGCCGGTGTGGCTTCGCATCCGCTGGCGCGGCGGCGGGGGTACGTGCGGGCGCTGATGCTGGAACTGCTCGGCCGGATGCGCGACGAGGGGTACCCGGTCAGCACGCTCTACCCGTTCCGGCCCTCGTTCTACGAACGCTTCGGGTACGCCACCCTGCCGTCGCCGCGTACCGCGACCTTCGCCCCCGCCGGCCTGCGTCCCCTGCTGCGCCGGGAGCTTCCCGGCGAGGTTAGCTGGGCGCGGGCCGGTGAGGGGTACCAGCGCTACCGCGACCTGGCGCTGCGGCTGCTGGAGTACCGGCACGGCTTCGCCGTCTTCCCCGAGGAGCGCGACCGGATGGCGGCCGACAACGAGTCGCACTGGCTTGTGCTCGCCCAGCTCGATGGCAGCGTACCGGCCGGCGGGCTGATGTACCGGATCGAGGAGTACAGCGGCACCCTGCACGGCACCGACCTGCTCACCACCGGCCCGACCAGCCGGGCACTGCTGCTGCGCTTCCTCGCCGGGCACACCGACCAGGTTGGCCGGGTGGTGGTGACCGTGGCGCCCGATGACACGCCGGAGCTGTGGGGCAGCGACCTGACGGTGCACGTCGAGGCGGCGGTGCGGTTTCCCACCAACGCCGCGCCGATGGCCCGGGTACTCTCGCTGGAACTGCTCGCCGGCCTGCCGACCGGCGAGCAGGGGGTTACCCTCACCGTGGTCGACGACGCCTGGGTCGGCGGTACCTACCGGCTCGCCGGTTCACCGGACGGGCTGGAGGTGACCCGGGTCCCGAATGCCGAGCCGGATGCGACGCTCACCTGCGCCGGTCTCTCCGCTCTGGTGTACGGGGCACCGGATCCGGCGGAGTTCGAGTTGCTCGGCTGGGGGAGCGTACCGGAGCCGGTGGCACAGCGGCTGCGGGTGCTGTTCCCGCCGCGGCTGCCGTACCTCTGCGCCCGGTTCTGAAATCGCGTGGATCGATACGCGGTGGCGGGCTAGCTTCCCACCATGATCTACCAGCACCCGTTGGCGTACCTGCTCGGCCTTGAGGGCCTGGCGCTGCTGCGCGGCTGGGCCGGTGACGTCGACCAGTCCTTTGTGGACAGACGGCTGGCCGAGGTACGGCGGCTGCTCGCCACCGCGGCTCTGGCCGAGCATGACGGCGTGCTGGTCGGCCGCGGCGACACGCGCACCGGGTACCGCCGCTGGGCCGCCAGCTACGACGAGCCGCGCAACAGCCTGTTCGACAGCGACGAGCCGGTCATGCACCAGATCCTGGATGCCCTACCGGCCGGCGACGCTCTGGACGCGGCGTGCGGCACCGGACGGTACGCCGAGTACCTCGCCGGGCGCGGGCACCGGGTGGTGGGTGTGGACAGTTCACCGGAGATGCTCGACCGGGCCCGGTCCCGGGTACCCTCCGGCGAGTTCCTGCTGGGCGACCTGCACCGGTTGCCGCTGCGGGACGGCCAGGTGGACCTGGTGGTCTGCGGCCTCGCCCTGACCCACGTACCGGCTCTCGCGCCGGTGATCGCCGAGTTCGCGCGCGTCCTGCGCCCGGGCGGACACCTGGCCATCTCCGACGCCCACCACGAGATCGTCTTCCGTGGCTCGGGGCCGCACGCACTCGGGCCGAACGGCGAACCCGGCCTGACTCCGAACTACCGGCACACCGCCGGTGACTTCATTCGCGCCGCGCTCGCGGCCGGGCTGCAGGTGCGGCGCTGCGAGGAACCCCGCGGGGCCGATGATGACCGGCCCGCGCCCTCGCCGCCGGTCGATCCCGTGGTAACCAGCTGGTACGAGTGGCCGTGGTCGCTGCTGGACCTGGTCCCCGAGGCGGCCCGGGCGGCCTGGGCGGTACCGGGGACCATCATCTGGCTCTTCGAACGCCCGAGGCAGTAGGCTTTGACGGCAAGGGTTATACGTGTAATTCGATGCCCAGGCATTGCCGGCACGGAGATTCACAAGATCAGAGACGTGCATCCTCTCCGCGGTGACGATCTGGACCAATGGAGGGAACACGTCCGATGAACGCAGCCGATTTCGTTGCGATGTCCACGTCCGAAGAGTTCGAGAGGTACTTCGCCAGTATCAACGACCACAGTGACTTCATCCGGTGGATGCAACGGACCGGAACGCCTGCGCCGCCGGACGAGATCCGGGTGGACTTCGCCGAAAACGTATCGATGGAGGTCACAGCCGTCCGGCTGCCTAAGGCCACCGTCCGACGCCTCGACGACCTTGCCGGCAACGATAAGGCCGGCAGGTCCGGCCTGGTCCGGCTCGCGATCGACGAACTTCTTGCCAGGATCGATCGGGACGCCGCCTGATCGGCGCCGTCAAGTGACTGTCCACAAGGGAACGGCCGGGCCGCTGGGCGGGCTGCGGGTGGTGGAGCTGGGTGGGATCGGGCCGGCACCGTTCTGCGCCATGCTGCTGGCCGACCTGGGCGCCGACGTGGTACGCGTGCAGCGCTCCGGGCCGCCAACGATCCCCGGGGCGCCACCCGAGACGGGTCTGCTCAACCGCGGCAAGCGCTCGGTGCTGGTCGACCTGAAGCAGCCGGCCGGGGTGGAACTGGTGCTGCGGCTCGCCGGGCGCGCCGATGTGCTCATCGAAGGGTACCGGCCGGGGGTCGCCGAGCGGCTGGGTGTCGGGCCGGACGAGTGCCTGGCCCGCAACCCGCGCCTGGTCTACGGCCGGGTCACCGGCTGGGGGCAGACCGGCCCGCTCGCGCAGACCGCCGGCCACGACCTGACCTATCTCGCGCTGACCGGTGTGCTGCACGCGATCGGGCCGGCCGACCGGCCCGCGGTGCCACTGAACCTGCTCGGCGACTTCGCCGGTGGCTCGCTGTACCTCGCGGTGGGCATCCTGGCCGCCTTGCGCCAGGTCGAGCGTACCGGTCGGGGGCAGGTGGTGGACGCGGCCATTGTGGACGGTGTGGCGCACCTGGCGACCCTGGTGTACGACCTGCTCGGCGCCGGCATGTGGGAGGACCGCCGGCAGGCGAACCTGCTCGACGGTGGTGCGCCGTTCTACGACGTGTACACCACATTGGACGGTGGGCAGATGGCGGTCGGGTCGCTGGAGCCGCCCTTCTTCGTCACCCTCCTGCACCTGCTGGACCTGGATCCCGGCCTGGCAGAGGAGCAGTACGATCCGCGGCGCTGGCCGGTGCTACGGGAGCGGATCGCGGCCGCCTTCGCCACCCGTACCCGGGCCGAGTGGACCGAGGTCTTCGCCGGCACTGACGCTTGCGTGGCGCCGGTACTCTCGCTGCATGAGGCACCACAGCACCCGCACCTGGCCGCCCGCGGCACATACTCCACTGTGGACGGAGTACCGCGGCCCAACCCGGCACCGCGCTTCTCCGTCACGCCGCCCGGCCCGCCCGGCCCCTCCGCCGCGTCCGGCCAGCACACCGCGGAGGTACTCGCCGACTGGGGATTATGAGGCGCGCTGATGGCGGTCCAGGCGCGGTGGCGGGAGCGGATCCTCTGGGTGATGTTCGCATTCGTGCTGCCGTTGTTCTCGATAGTCCTGCTGGTGTTCCTGGCGCGCGACGCCGGGCCGGCGGTGCGTGCCGGCCTGGGCGACGGCCGCGCCGGCACCCTGCACCTGACGCAGAAGACCTGTTTGCCGCACAGCTGCTCCTGGTTCGGGACGTTCCGCAGCGACGACGGCACGGAGGTCCGCAGCCACGTCCTGATGCAGGACTACCCGCCGGGAGGCGCGAAGGTTGGTGACGATATCCGCGCCCGCGACACCGGCGACCGCAGCGGTGTCTTCGCGGAGACCGGCTCGCGGGCCTGGCTGTTCATGGCCTTCCTGGCGGTGCTCAGTGGCGGGTACCTGATCGGCTCCACGGTCTGGGTCGCCCGGCGCCTGGCTGGTAAATGGCGGCCCGCTGGGAGAAAGCGGCCGGCACCGGTCGAGCTTCCCGGCGGCTAACGACTGTCGACGCGTTGCGCCGCCTCGCCGAAGACCCAGGGCGAGGTCTGCGCGATGAAGTCGGCCGGGAAGCCCCGGCTGAACCCGGTCGCGTCGGCGAGCCGTCGCGCCGCCTCATCCGGCAGCACGCACTCCAGCGCGCCCAGGTTGTCCCGCAACTGCTCCACGGTACGGGCGCCGATGATCGGATGTACCGCCGCGGACTGCGCCCGTACCCAGGCGATGGCGACCTGGGACGGGCTGGCGCCCAGCTCGCCGGCGACCTCCTGCACCGCCTTGGCCACGGCCAGATCGTGCGCGCTGACCGACCCGGCCAGCCGGCCGGCGGCGTCCGGCCGGCCGTACTTGCCGGAGAGCACGCCACCGCCGAGCGGACTCCAGGCGGCCACGGACATGCCGTACGCCTCGGCCATCGGCAGCAGTTCACGCTCGATGTCGCGCTGCACCAGGCTGTACGGCACCTGCAGGCCGGCGAAGCCGGTCCAGCCGCGGAACTGGGCCAGCGTCTGCGCCCGTGACACCACCCAGGCGGGTGCGTCGGAGATGCCGATGTGCAGGACCTTCCCAGCCCGTACCGCGTCATCCAGCGCGCGCAACGTCTCCTCGATCGGCGTGTGCGGATCCCACATGTGGACCCAGTAGATGTCGAGGTAGTCGGTGCGCAGCCGGCGCAGGCTGGTCTCCAGTGACAGCACCAGATTCTTGCGGTGGTTGCCGGCGGCATTCGGGTCGGTACCGTCGCGGGAGACCGTGTATTTGGTGGCCAGCACGAAGCGGTCCCGGCGCCCCTGCAGCAACTCGCCCAGGATCTCCTCACTGGCGCCGCCGCGGTAGTTGATCGCGGTGTCTACCACGTTGCCGCCCGCGTCTGCGTACGCGTCCAGCATCCGCCGGCACTCCTCCAGTGGTGCGCCGACGCCACCCTGCTCGCCGAAGGTCATCGCGCCGAGGAACAGCTCGGCGACCCGCAGCCCGGTCCGGCCCAGCAGTCGGTACCGCATGCGAATCCCCCCATGCCACATTTGTCGATACGACTTTAGCGGCAGAGGCAACCGGCCGGTGGCGCGGCACCGTTTTCTCACCGACGAGGAGGTGATCAGTGGCTGAGGACCTATCGGCCTTCCGGGAGTACGCGGCCGGCCGGCTGGACCGACTACGGCGCACCGCGTACCTGCTCTGCGGCGACTGGCACGCGGCCGACGACCTTGCCTCGACGGTACTGGTGAAACTGCTCCGCCACTGGCGCCGGATATCCACTGTGGACGACCTCGACGGGTACGTGCGCCGGATGCTGCTGCGCGCCTGGCTGGACGAGCGGCGCCGGCCGTGGCGCCGGGAACACCCGACCGCGGAGCTACCGGAGCCCGCCGCACCGGCGGACCCGGGCGGCAGGGACGACGGTGGTGTGGTCAATCGCGTCACGCTGGTGACCCACCTGGCCATGCTGCCGCCGCGCCGCCGGGCGGTACTGGTGCTGCGCTTCTTCGAGGACCTCAGCGTCGAGCAGACGGCGGAGGTGCTGGGTTGCAGCACCGGCACCGTGAAGAGCCAGACAGCCAGGGCGCTGGAGACGATGCGCATCCGGCTGGCCGCCGCCGACGCACCGGAGAACTGAACAATGGGGGAGCATCCAATGGAGTACCTGAGCGACGTGATGTGGGCGGCGACGGCGGACGCGCCACCCACCGCGATCGACCTGGACCGGATGATCGACGCGCACCGGCGCGGCGCACGCCGCAGGCGCTGGATCGGCGCCGCGACCGGCGTGGCCGTACTGGTGGCGCTCGGTGCCACGATGCCCGTCCTGTTGCGCGGCGGGCCGGCCCACCAGGTGTCGCCGCTCACACCGGCAGCGAGTCCGCCGACAATCACCTGCTTCGTTCCGCGGTCGGGCCTTGCTGTGGAAGGTCCATGCGGCGCGATGGAGACCCGGCTCAACCGGGCGATCATCGGCGCCGTCGACCGTATCGCGCCGGCTGCCCGGTTGGCCAACCTGACCGTGAATCCCGCCGACGACGCCCTCGACGTCTACGACGGGTACCTGACCTTCGGGTATCCGACCAGTGGTCGCGCCAAGGAGACGATCGCTGTCACCGTGATGCCCGCGCACCCGAAGTTCCGGGTTCCCCCGCCGGCGGACTGCTCGTCGCGTGGGCACACGTATGCCGGCACCCCGTCCCGGTGCGAGGTCGGTAACTGGTCCGGCGGGGTCTATGCGGCGCGGGAGTTCAACGGTCCGAAGTACTGGCAGGCCGAGGTGGATCTGGCCAAGAGCGACGGCAGCACTGTCGTGGTGACGGTGGTCTCCACCACCACGCGCGACGCCAGCGCGTTGAACCTCGAGCAGATGATCGCGCTGGGCGAGGATCCCGGCCTGACCATGGCGGTGTTTTTACCTGTCCCGAGCGCGGACACCCCGAGGTCGAGCGCACCCGCACCGCCAGGCACTGCGCCGGTGCCGGTGGACACCGTCGAGCAACAACTGATCTACGCCATCGACGACGGCGCGCTGAGCGGGCTAGGCACCGGCGGGCAGGAGGGCTCCGACTCTCCGAGCACCCGCTATGACCCGTCGGCGGGCGTGTACCGCTTCACGGCGACCGTCAACGTGCAACGCAAGGCGCCGGACGGCGCGGCGGCCGGGACCATTGAGATGACCCTTGGCCACGGTACGGCGCCGGCCACCTGCCCGGCCGGCTGGACCTGCAAGCAGGCGACCAATGCCCTGGTGATGTACCAGCAGTCGGGCAGGACGATCGCGGCGAAGGGGTACCGGACCAACGGGATGCTCACCACCGCGACCGTGACGCGTACCTCTGGCACACTGCTGTACACGCCGGATCAGATGCTCGTGCTGGTGAACGCGCCGGAGTTGACGATCAGCTGGTAGGTGTTCGAGTCTACTTGCCGGTAACATGGGCGCATGGCTGAGGCGTACGTGTACGACGCGATCCGCACGCCGCGCGGTCGGGGCAAGGCGACCGGCTCGCTGCACGGCGTGAAGCCGATCTCGCTGATCGTCGGGCTGATCCAGGAGCTGCTGCGCCGCAACCCGGGGGTGGATCCGGCGCAGATCGACGATATCGTGCTCGGTGTCGTGTCGCCGCTGGGCGACCAGGGGGGCGACATCGCCCGTACCGCCGCCCTGCTCGCGGGGTTGCCGGATACCGTGGCCGGCGTACAGCTCAACCGGTTCTGCGCCTCGGGTCTGGAGGCGGTGAATATCGCCGCGCAGAAGGTGCGTTCCGGCTGGGAGGAGCTGGTGCTCGCGGGTGGCGTCGAGTCGATGTCCCGGGTACCGATGGGCTCCGACGGTGGCGCCTACGCGATGGACCCGGAGACCAGCTACGCCACCAGCTTCGTACCGCAGGGCATCGGTGCCGACCTGATCGCCACGATCGAAGGCTTCGACCGCCGGGAGGTGGACCGGTACGCCGCCCAGTCCCAGGCTCGGGCGGCCAAGGCGTGGGCCAACGGGTACTTCAACCGTTCGGTGATACCGGTGCGCGACCGCAACGGCATCGTGGTACTCGACACCGACGAACACATCCGCGCCGGGTCCACTGTGGAGACTCTCGGCACCCTGCCGCCATCCTTCGCGACCATCGGCGAGCAGGGCGGCTTCGACGCGGTGGCGCTGCAGAAGTACCACTGGGTGGAGCGGATCGAGCACGTACACACCGCCGGCAACTCATCGGGCATCGTGGACGGTGCCTCGGTGGTGCTGGTGGGCAGCGCGGCGGCCGGGGAACAGGTCGGCCTGGCGCCGCGGGCCCGGATCGTGGCCACCGCGGTGAGCGGGTCGGAGCCGACCATCATGCTCACCGGCCCGGCGCCGGCCTGCCGCAAGGCGCTGGCCAGGGCTGGACTCTCCATTGAGGACATAGACCTGGTCGAGATGAACGAGGCGTTCGCCGCGGTGGTGCTGCGCTTCCTCAAGGACATGGGGCTACCCGAGGAGAAGGTCAACGTGAACGGGGGCGCGATCGCGATGGGCCATCCGCTGGGTGCCACCGGCGGCATGCTGCTGGGTACCCTCATCGACGAGATGGAGCGGCGCGATGCCCGGCGTGGTCTGGTGACGCTCTGCGTCGGCGGCGGCATGGGCGTGGCGACCATTGTGGAGCGGGTGTGACCGCCTACGGCCGGCCGGGGGGCGCGGAGCTGATCCGCCTCGAGCCCGGCCCGGAGGGTGTCGTGCTGGTCGTCATCGACGACACCGCCCACTCGGCCAACACGATGCGCCCCGCGATGATCGACGCGCTGGAGTCCACTGTGGACCGGCTGGTGGCGGATCCACCGGTGGGTGTCATCGTCACCTCGGCGAAGAAGAGCTTCTTCGCCGGAGCGGATCTGGAGACCCTGATCCAGATGGACCGCTCGCGGGCCACCCAGGTCTACGACGAGGCGGCCCGGCTGAAGGCGGCGCTGCGCCGGCTGGAGACGCTGGGCCGGCCGGTGGTGGCCGCCATCAACGGGTCGGCGTTGGGCGCCGGGCTGGAGATCGCACTCGCCTGCCACCACCGCATCGCGCTGGACGCGCCGGGCGTGCAGATCGGGATGCCCGAGGTGAGCCTCGGGCTGCTGCCCGGCGGCGGCGGGGTGGTACGCACGGTGCGGCTGCTCGGCCTGGTGCCGGCTCTGACCGAGGTGCTGCTGCGCGGCCAGCGGCACGCGCCGGCGCAGGCGCTGCGGGTGGGCCTGGTACACGAACTGGCGTCCACAGTGGACGAGGCGCGGGCGGCCGCTCTCCGGTACATCGCGGAGCACCCGAACCCGCGCCAGCCGTGGGACGAGCCGGGGTACCGGATGCCGGGTGGCACACCCGCGAGCGCGTCGCTGGCCGCGATGCTGCCGGCCTTCCCGGCCAACCTGCGCAAGGAACTCAAGGGCGCCCCGTACCCCGCCCCGCACCACATCCTCTGTGCGGCGGTGGAGGGCGCCCAGGTGGATCTGGGCTCGGCGCTGGAGATCGAGGGCCGGTACTTCACCGAGCTGGTCTGCGGCCAGATCGCCAAGAACATGACCAAGGCGTTCTTCTTCGACCTGCGCGCGGCGGGCCGGGCCGCGGCGGCGGCCGGGGGCGGGGCC
>JAFMQQ010000460.1 GCA_017354595.1 Micromonosporaceae bacterium | reverse complement strand
GCCGGGTCGGTTGGGCCGCGGCCGGGTACGCCCTGCTGTCGGCCGGGCTGGTTGAGCCGGCCGAGCTCGTCGAGGCGTACCGGCGCCCCGCCGTGCCGTACCCGGCCGGGCCGGTCGCCTGCGACGGCGGCGCCACCGCGATGATCGACATCTCCGACGGTCTGGTCGCCGACCTCGGGCACATCGCCAGGGCCAGTGGCGTAGCGGTGGACATCCGGCGGGACGCGTTCGAGGTACCGCCGCCGCTGCGGGAGGCGGCGCGGGCGCTGGATGCGGTTGAACCGGGCGCCGACCCGTACCGCTGGATCCTGACCGGCGGGGACGACCACCCGCTGGCCGCCACCTTTCCCGCCCAGCTCGGCCCACCCGCAGGGTGGTTGACCATCGGCGTGGTGCGCGAGGGTAGTGGCGTGACAGTGGACGGTCAGCCCAACCCGGGGGCTGCGGGCTGGGACCACTTCCGGTGACCGGGCTGAGTATCCGCCGGGTGCGGTTCGCGTCGCCGGAGGCACAGCGCCTGGTCGCCGAGGCGCTGGCCGAACTGGCGGTGCGGTACGACGCCGAGAGCGGTGACGACACCCCGATCGGCCCGGAGGACTTCGAGCCGCCGCGCGGCGCCTTCCTGCTCGCCTACGTCGAGGGCCGGACAGTCGGCTGCGGCGGCTGGCGCAGCCACGGTGAGGATGCCGAGATCAAGCGGATGTACGTGGTACCGGCGGCGCGTGGCAACGGCGTCGGGCGGGCGGTGTTGCGGGCGCTGGAGGAGTCGGCCCGCGAGTACGGCCGGGTGCGGATGATCCTGGAGACCGGCCTCGGCAACCCGGAGGCGATCGCGCTGTACCAGAGGCACGGGTACCGGCGCATCCCCGACTACGGCTACTACCGCGGGTACCCGGATGTCCGCTCCTTCGCCCGGGACCTTTAGGTGACGTACAACATATAAGGCTCTTATGTAAGAGGCTGATATGAATGGGGGCGTGCCCGCACGCCCCGCCCACGCCACCGATCACGCTCAGGTCGCCGCGGTGCTCGACCGGGTGCTGTCGCTGCTGCGCCCGCTGCGACCCGCGGAGGGCCTGAGCCTGACCGCGCTCTCCACGCTGCGCACCCTCGACCAGGAAGGAGCACACCGGATTTCGGATCTGGCCGCCCGCGAAGGGGTATCTCAACCGGCGATGACGCAACTGGTCACCCGGCTGGAGCGGGACGCCCTGGCCAAGCGCCGCGCCGACCCGCTGGACCGGCGGGCCGTGGTCGTGATGATCACCAAGGCTGGTCGGGAACTGTTCCACCGCCGCCAGCTGACCCGCGCCCGCCAGTTCGCGGCCCTGCTGTCCCGGCTGGAGCGCGACGATGTCGCGGCGATCCGCACCGCACTACCGGCGCTGGAACGCCTCGCCCAGCTGGGGCGCGATACCAATGTGAAGGAGACACCGTGACTCACCCCGCCAACCCGCTCCGGCAACCCAAGGCGGTGTGGGCGGTCGCCTTCGCCTGCGTCATCTCGTTCATGGGCATCGGCCTGGTCGACCCGATCCTGCCCGCGCTCTCCTCCCGGCTGCACGCCACGCCCAGCCAGGTCGAACTTCTTTTCACCAGCTACCTCGTGGTCACCGCGGTGGCGATGCTGATTACCGGCTGGGTCTCCAGCCGGATCGGCGCGAAGCGGACTCTGATCGCCGGCCTGATCCTGATCGTCGCCTGCGCGGCGCTGGCCGGATCCGCCGGCAGCATCGGCGGCATCGTCGGCTTCCGGGCCGGCTGGGGGCTGGGCAACGCGCTGTTCATCGCCACCTCCCTCGCGGTCATCGTCGCCTCCGCGAGCGGCGGCTTCGCCGGGGCGATCATCCTGTACGAGACGGCGCTGGGCCTCGGCATCGCGGTCGGGCCGCTGCTGGGTGGGGAGCTGGGCGCGATCAGCTGGCGGGGACCGTTCTTCGGCGTGAGCGTGCTGATGGCGATCGCACTGGTCGCCACCGTCGTGCTGGTCAAGCCGATCCCCAAGCCGGCCCAGCCGACCGGCCTGGCCGAGCCGATCAGGGCGCTACGCCACCGCGGGCTGCTCATCATGAGCCTGACCGCGCTCTGCTACAACTGGGGCTTCTTCACCCTGCTCGGGTACGCACCGTTCCCGATGAACCTCGGCCCGCACCAGCTCGGGTACGTCTTCACCGGGTGGGGCGTGCTGGTGGCGCTGTTCAGCGTGGCGGTCGCCCCGCGGCTGCAGCGCCGGTTCGGTACCGCGCCGACGCTGTACGCCAACCTCGCCGCCCTGGCCGTGCTGCTCGCCATCATCGCGGTCCGGGTGAAGTCGCCGGCGACCATCGTGGTCGCGGTGATCGTGGCCGGAGCATTCATCGGTATCAACAACACGCTGACCACCCAGGCGGTGATGAGCGTGGCACCGGTACCGCGCCCGGTCGCCTCGGCGTCGTACGGCTTCGTCCGGTTCATCGGCGGCGGCATCGCGCCGTTCGCCGCCGGCAAGATGGCCGAGCACCTGGGCGCGGCGGTCCCGTTCGCGATCGGTGCCGGGACGTTCCTGCTCGCCATCGTGGTACTGCGCACCGGGCACCGGGACCTGGCCGCCGCCGACCGTAGCCAGCTGGCGGGGGAGGTGGAGCCGGCCGAGCCCACGCCCGTCGGCGAGCTGCTGCACGTCGGCGGTACCGGCCACCCGGACACCCGGCCGCCGGTCGTGGTCGCGGTCGACGGTGGCCCGGCGTCCGAGGCGGTCACCTCGGCCGGGGTACGGCTGGCCCGTGCCCTGGGCGCGCCGCTGGAACTGGTCCACGTCCAGGAGATGGAGGTGGTCGGGGAGGACGCGGTCCACTGGGAGGAGTTGAACCGGGCGCGGGGGATGGTCCAGGACCGGCTGCGGGAGCTGGACCGGCTCGGGGTCTCAGCCACCGGCCATGTGCTGCGCAGCGTCAGCGACCACGGGCACGTCGGTACGCTGATCGCCCGGCACGCCAACGCGGTCAACGCGGCGCTGGTCGCGATCGGCAGTCCCACCCACGGCGGGTACGCGGCGCTGATCGACCGCAGCGCCAGCCGCCGGCTGGTCACCGACGCGAACTGCGATGTGCTGCTGGTCCACCCCAACGGCGGCGGTGCGCGCGCCGGGGCCGGGGCTTAGCCGCGGACCACCTTGCCCGCCTTGATGCACGAGGTGCAGACGTTCATCCGCCTGGTGGTACCGCCACCGGCGGGCACCCGTACCGTCTGGATGTTCGGGTTCCAGCGGCGGTTGGTGCGCCGGTGCGAGTGGGACACGTTGTGGCCGAAGCCGGGCCTCTTGCCGCAGACGTCGCACACGCTAGCCACGGGGATCTCCTGAAGTTCGTTCCAGACTGGGCGTGCCCTCCCGGGGCGCGCTTCGGGCAACCCGGCAAGGTTACCCGATCTCGCCTGCCGCGGGCTTGTCGGGGTGCGGCCGTACCCTGTCTGGTGTGCCGGAGAGCCTGGATGCCGCCGCCGTGCGCGACTGGTGCGCGGCCGGGCTGGACGCGCTGCGGCGGCACCAGCGCGAGATCGACGAGCTGAATGTCTATCCGGTACCGGACGGCGATACCGGCACCAACCTGGCACTCACCTTCGCCGCCGCAGCGCACGCCCTGACCGGGTTGGCCGCCGCGGCCGGCGCCGGCGAGCCGGGCGGC
>JAFMQQ010000459.1 GCA_017354595.1 Micromonosporaceae bacterium | reverse complement strand
CCGGATCCGCCGATGGCGTACCCGGAGACCGTGCCGCTGCCGGCATTGGAGGCGTAGAACAGCCCGCCGTCAGCCACCACCCAGCAGGTCGCTGCCTGGCCGGTCGGCTCCTGGTCCAGTTGGGTCAGGGTGCCGTCGCGGTTGATGGTGAAGCTCGCCACCGCGTTCGGTCCGGTCAGCGCGGCCACCAGCCGGCCACGCGGATCGAAGGTGACACCGAACGGAGTCGTACCCGGCGCCGCGTTCACCGTCGGGCTCGCGGCCGGTGCACCGGAGGCGGCGATCCGGTACACGTCGATCGCGTCGCTGCCCGCCTTGGTGGTCACCATGAGCTGCGAGCCGTTCGGGGTGAACGCGACCTGCCCCGGGGTGTGGGTGAACTCGGGCGTGGCGGTCGGGTCCAGACCCAGCGCCCGGTGCCAGGCCGGCATCGCCACCAGAGCGGGCCCCGCCCACCGGTACCCCTGGATGGATCCGCCGGCCCGGGCGTTGAGCACGTAGACCAGGTTGCCGTGCACCGTGATGCTGACCGGGAACTCGCCGCCGGAGCCGATCACCTGCAGCCGGGTGAGCCGGTCCCCGTGCACGGCGAAGACGGTCACCGTGTCGCTGCCGGCGTTGACCGCGTACAGGACCTGCCGCCACCGATCGAGGATGAGCGATCCCTGCGAGGCGGTGTGGTCGACGACCGATCCGTTGAGCTGGCCGCCGGTCCCCCCGGTCGGGTAGCTGCCGGTGCGGGTCAGCGACCCGTCCGCGCCCCGGCGGTACCCGACGATCGTGTTGCCCGCGGTGTTCTGCGTCTGGACGAAGACGGCATGGGGTGAGACGGCATGGGGTGTTTCGGATGCGTCGGCCTGGGTGGCCGCGACGATGGCACCGCCGAGGGCCAGGCCGGTGGTGACGGCGCCGGCGAGCGTGCGGGCTGAGATGAGACGCATGATGCTCCTATCTGGGAATGGAACTGGACATTGAGTTCGCGGCACCGCGACCGACTGGTCCCACCGCTGATACGCGGCAGGTAACGGCTTCGTAAGATCTGGCGGGTGGGCGACGCTCTGGCCATCGGCGCATTCCTGCTCGGCGTGGTGGTTGTGGTGTGGTCCACCGAGCGGTTGCTCTCCGGCCTGGTCGGGCTGGCCACCCTGCTGCGCGCCGCGCCGTTCGTCATCGCCGGTGTCTTCTCCGGCCTGGAGGCGGAGAACATCGCCGTCGGCGTCATCGCCGCCCGGGACCGGCACGTCCAGATCGCGCTCGGCACCGTCCTGGGCGGCGGCAGCTTCGTCGTCTGCGTTGCGCTCGGTCTCGGCGCGCTGTTGTTTCCGCTCCGGGTACGGGTACCCCGCGGCGTGCTGGTGATGTTCGCGGCTGCCCCGGTCCTCACCGGGGTGGCACTGCTGGGTGGCGCCACCTCGCGGCTGGCCGGTGGCGCGCTGCTGGTCGCCTTCGCCGCCGCCATCTGGTACCTGGTACGCGCCTCGCGCGGGTACGCGTTCCTCGATGACGAACAGATCCGGGAGCAGGCCGGGCAGCGGCCCGGCTGGTGGCGGCCGGTGACCGTGACAGTGCTCGGGATCGCGGTACTGGCGCTCGGCGCCGAACTGGTCAACTACGGCGCGGATGGCATCATCCGCCGGTTCGCCTTCCCGGCCACGGTGATGGGCATGGTGGTGACGCCGGCCGCGGTCGAGGCCGAGGAGGTTGTCCGGCAGGCGGTACCGTCGCGGCACGGTAGGCACGATGTGGCAGCCGGTAACGTAATCGGGACGCTGCTCTACTTCGTACTCTTCAACATGGGACTGATCGCTGCGGTCGCCCCGGTTCCGGTACCCACCCGGGTAATCGCGGTGGACTGGCCGTTCCTGGTCGGCGCGGTCTGGCTGGCCACCATCTTCCTGTGGCGGGGCCGGGTGGCCCGCTGGCAGGGGCTGGTGCTGCTGGCCGCTTATGCCGGTTATGTGGCACTGGTCGCGAGTGGGCTAGGCTGAGCCGGGTGGAGGCAGAGACCGCCACCCGCCCACCACCATCCACAGTGGACGGCGGGGTGGCCCGACCCGACCGGGTCGTCGGACTCGACGGGGTACGCGGCCTGGCCGCGCTCTACGTCATGCTGTTCCACTGCTGGCTGCGTGGCTTCCACAGCTTCCCGTACGACAGCGGCCCGATCTGGCTCGCCTGGCTGCTGTACGGGCACCTCGCGGTGGTCGTGTTCATCACCCTCTCCGGCTTCTCGCTGGGCATCTCGCCGGCGCGCCATGACTGGCAACTGGGTGGCCTGGGCCGGTACGCGCGCCGGCGCGCCTGGCGGATCCTGCCGCCGTACTGGGCCGCGCTCGCGTTCAGCCTGCTGATCGCCTGGGCGGTGACCCCGCAGCCACACTCCGGCCCGCCCAACCTGCGCACCGTGGCCGTGTACGGGCTGCTGCTGCAGGACAACGTGGTGGCCCGCACGCCGAACGGCGCCATGTGGTCGATCGCGGTCGAGGCGGAACTCTACCTGCTGCTTCCGTTGCTGCTATTGCTCCGCCGCCGGATCCGCGCGATCGCGCTGGTCGCCGCGGTCATGATTCCGGTCGTCCTCTACGGCCTGCTCGGCCCGCAGGCATCCCCGGAGAACCGGCTCACCGGACTCACCCCGCTGTTCGCCGCGCCGTTCGCGATCGGGCTGGTCGCCGCCGGCGTACTGGCCGCCGGTGCCCGTACCCGCGGGTGGCCGTGGCACTGGCTGGCTGTACTCACCGCCGCGCCCACGGTGGCACTTATGCTCATCTACCGTTCACAGTGGACGGTGGCGCACTACTACTGGATCGACCTCGCGCTCGCGCCCGCGATCGCGATGATGCTGGCGGCGCTTGCCACCGGCCGGCCGGCACCGGCGATGTGGCTGCTGGGCACCCGGCCACTGCGCAGCCTCGGCTCCTTCTCCTACAGCCTCTACCTGATCCACCTGCCGATCGTGATCGTGGTCAGCCGGTACGTCGTCGGCGGCCGGGTGCCGGGCGGGCGGATCGAGTTCCTGGCCACGGCCGGGGTGGCGGTACCGGTGTCGCTGCTGGCCGCGCGGCTGTTCGCCGCGGTCTTCGAGATCCCGTTCCAGCGGTACCGGGGCTGGGCGCAGCTACGAAGGGCGTACCTCGCCTGGCGGAGCCGGCTGGCCCAGCGCATGGGGCGGGCACAGCGCGCGGACCCGGTACCGTCGCTGGACCCTTCGGATCCCTGAGCAGCCACGCCCCGCCGGCAAGTGCCCGACGCGTCCCACCGTCCACAGTGGACGCGTCGGCGACTCGACGGAGGGTCAGCGTCGCGGCTGGCTGTCAGTGCTGCTTGTCGGTGCTCCAGATGGTGACCGAGAAGGTGGCCGCCTGCGAACCGATCGAGATGTCCGCCGGCACCTCCAGGTCGAGGGTGGCGCCGATGACGACGGAGCCCAGGCCCTTGCCCGGGCCGGCCGAGGCCATGATGAAGCCACCCCGCAGACCCGGGTCGGTACCCGGGTCCACAGTGGGGCCCACCTTGACGTTCCGCTTGGCGTTCTGCGTGATGATCGCCGGGGTCCAGCCGAGCTGGCTGCCGCTGAAGCCCTCGCCGCCGCCGCTGAAGTCACTGACCTGCCCGGTGACGGTCCAGCCGGGGCGGCCCACATTGCGACTGTCGCTGATCGTC
>JAFMQQ010000458.1 GCA_017354595.1 Micromonosporaceae bacterium | reverse complement strand
CGGTCGAGTGCGTCGCCCGGGCCTACCTCGCCGGCTCCGGTACCGCCGCCTACCGCGCCACCGGCGCCGTCTGCGGGGTACCGCTGCCCGATGGCCTGACCGAGGGCTCGCGGTTGCCCGAGCCGATCTTCACGCCGACCACAAAAGGCGGCGCCGCGCCCAGCGCGGCCTCGGCGGGAGGGAGCGCCTCGGCGGGAGGGAGCGCCTCGGCGACGCCGACCGCGGCCTCGGCGGGAGGAAGCGCCTCGGCCGGTGGGCACGACGAGCCGATGACCTACCAGGATGTGGTGGCCGCGGTCGGGCCGGAGGTCGCCGACCAGTTGCGCCGGGCCACCCTCGCGGTACTGGAGCGCGGCCGGGCACTCTGCGAGCCGCAGGGCATCATCCTCGCCGATACCAAGCTCGAGTTCGGTCTGGATCCCACCGGGCAGATCGGCGGCGCCGGCCGGGTGGTACTCGCCGATGAGGTGCTCACCCCGGACTCGTCCCGGTTCTGGCCGGCCGACACCTGGCAGCCGGGGAGGGCCCAGCCCAGCTTCGACAAGCAGCCGCTGCGCGACTGGCTGGAGACGGTCGGGTGGGACAAGAAGCCACCCGGGCCGCACCTGCCCGAGGAGGTCGTGGAGGCGACCCGGCGGCGGTACGTGACGGCGTACGAGCGGATCACCGGCGACCGGTGGGACTGACTGCCGTCGATGGATGAGTTCCTCCTCGCGGCGGGTACCGCGTTCGCGCTCGTGGTACCGATCGAGCTGCCGGACAAGACCTTCGTGGCGACGCTGGTGCTGGCCACCAAGTACCGGGCGGTGCAGGTCTGGTTCGGCGTCTTCGCCGCGTTCGGTGTGCAGTCGCTGGTCGCTGTGACGGCCGGGCGGCTGGTCGCGCTGCTGCCGGCCCGCCCGGTACACCTGGTCGCCGGGGGAATGTTCGCGATCGGCGCGGTGCTGCTGGTGCGCTCGGCCCGGTCGGCGAGCCTGGAGGCGCGGGAGCAGGAGGAGGAGTACGAGCAGCGGTCCGGCCGGATGCAACGCGATCCCGCCCGGCCCGGCCTGGCCAACCGCAACCTGGCCCGACGCAATGCCGTACTGGCGAGCTTCATCGTCCTGTTCTTCGCCGAATGGGGCGACCTCTCGCAGTTGCTGACCGCCGGGCTGGTGGCCCGCGGTGGCCAGCCGGTGGGGGTGTTCCTCGGCTCGTGGATCGGCCTCGGTCTGGTCTCCGGCGCGGCCGTGGTGCTGGGGCGGGTGTTGCTGAAGTACGTGAGCCTCACCGTCGTCCAGTACGTCGGGGCGGGCGTCTGTACTCTGCTCGCCGTGGTCACCCTGATCCAGGCGTGAGCGGCGTTGCGGTCACACTCGGTGACTCGTTTCTCCTTGGGCCGGTAGGCTTGGCGCGCCAGCTAGATCCGAACATTCAGGAGTACCCGTGACCCGCGTCGTGGTCGACGTCATGCTCAAACCCGAGATCCTGGACCCGCAGGGACAGGCGGTCGCCGATGCGCTGCCCCGGCTGGGGGTCAGCGGGATCGAGTCGGTACGGGTCGGCAAGCGTATCGAGATCGAGTTCTCCGGCGCACCCGACCTTGACCAGGCCCGCGAGATCGCCGACCGGCTGCTCGCCAATCCGGTGATCGAGGATTACACGGTACGGGTGGAGGAGCCTGCAGCATGAAGATCGGGGTTGTCACCTTCCCGGGCTCGCTGGACGACGGGGACGCCCGGCGGGCGGTACGCCTGGCCGGCGGCACCGATGTGGCCCTCTGGCACGCCGACGCCGACCTGCACGGGGTGGATGCGGTGGTGCTGCCCGGCGGCTTCTCCTACGGGGACTACCTGCGCTGCGGCGCGATCGCGCGGTTCGCTCCGGTGATGCAGTCGATCGTGCTCGCCGCCCGGGCCGGCCTGCCCGTGCTGGGGATCTGCAACGGCTTCCAGATCCTGTGCGAGGCCCACCTGCTGCCCGGCGCCCTGGTCCGCAACGCGCACCTGCACTTCCGCACCCGGGACCAGCGGCTGCGCCTGCTCTCCACCAAGAGCGCCTGGACATCGGAGTTCGTCGAAGACCAGGAGCTGGTGGTACCGGTCAAGAACGGCGAGGGCCGGTACGTCGCCGACGAGCAGACCCTCGATCTGCTGGAGGCCGAGGGTCGGGTGGTGGCCCGGTACCTGGGTGGCAACCCGAACGGCTCGATGCGTGATATTGCCGCGATCCGCAACGAGGCCGGGAACGTGGTCGGCATGATGCCGCACCCGGAGCACGCGGTCGAACAGCTGACCGGCCCCTCCACCGACGGGCTGGGCTTCTTCGCGTCGGTACTCGCCGGTGCGGGAGTCGGGTCATGACAACCACCGAACAACCGAGCACCGCGGCGGGCGCGGAGCTCGACACGGTCGAAAGCGCCGCCGAGACCGGCGACCGGCCGCAGCCGTACCGGGATCTCGGGCTGGCCGAGGACGAGTACCAGAAGATCCGGACCATCCTCGGTCGCCGCCCCACCCGCTCGGAACTGGCCATGTACGCGATCATGTGGAGCGAGCACTGCTCGTACAAGTCGAGCAAGGTGCACCTGCGCCAGTTCGCCGAGAAGGCCACCCCGGCCAGCCAGCTGCTCGCCGGGATCGGCGCCAACGCCGGCGTGGTACGCGTCTCCGAACAGCTCGCGGTCGCCTTCAAGGTGGAGTCGCACAACCACCCCAGCTTCGTCGAGCCGTACCAGGGCGCGGCGACCGGCGTCGGCGGGATCGTCCGCGACATCCTCGCCATGGGCGCCCGGCCGGTCGCCGTGATGGACCCACTGCGCTTCGGCGCCGCCGACCACCCGGACACCGCCCGGGTACTGCCCGGCGTGGTGGCCGGTGTGGCCGGCTACGGCAACTGTCTCGGCCTGCCCAACATCGGTGGCGAACTCGGCTTCGATCCGTGCTACCAGGGCAACCCGTTGCTCAACGCGCTCTGCGTCGGCGTACTGCCGGTCGGCCGGGTACAGAGCAAGGCGGCGGCCGGCACGGGCAACGCGGTGGTCCTGCTCGGCGCCAAGACCGGACGTGACGGTATCGGCGGGGTCTCCGTCCTGGCCAGCGCCACCTTCGACAGCGAGTCGCAGCAGCGCCGGCCCAGCGTCCAGGTGGGCGACCCGTTCACCGAGAAGCTGCTGATCGAAGCGTGCATCGACATGTACGACGGCGGCCTGGTCGCAGGCATCCAGGACCTCGGCGGGGCCGGGCTCACCTGCGCGTTGAGCGAGACCGCGGCGGACGCCGGTACCGGCATGCGGGTCACCCTGGAGGCGGTACCGCTGCGCGAGCCGTCGATGCTGCCGGAGGAGATCCTCGCCAGCGAGTCGCAGGAGCGGATGCTGCTCATCGTCGAACCGTCCAAAGTGGACAATGTGCTGGGCGTGGCCGAGCACTGGGGGCTGCCGGCGACGGTGATCGGCGAGGTGACCGACACCGGGCGGCTGGTGGTCACCTGGCACGGCCAGACCGTGGTCGACGTACCGCCGGCGTCGCTGTCGGAGGAGGGCCCGGTGTACGCGCGCCCGATGCGCGAGCCGAGCGACCTGCCGCTGCTGCACGCCGACCGGGCCGAGACGCTACCCCGCCCGGCGCCCGACGAACTGCGCGAGACTCTGCTGAAGATGGTCGCCAGCCCCGAGTTGTGCGA
>JAFMQQ010000457.1 GCA_017354595.1 Micromonosporaceae bacterium | reverse complement strand
CGCACAGCTCGGCGGTACCGCTGCGCATCCCGATCACGGTATCGATCGGCGTCGCCGTCTTCCCCGATCACGGCGGTACCGGCTCCGCGGTCATCGAGGCGGCGGACGAGGCGCTGTATGCGGCGAAGGCCGCCGGCCGGGACACCTACCGGCTGGCCACCGCTCCGGCGCCCGTCCTCCCGGGCGGGGCGTCAACCGCGCTCACCGAGAGTGGTCCGGCGGGACCACACGCTCCGCGTCAGAACCGTGGCCGATAGTCTGCCCGACATGCCGGAGCCCGTACCTCCCGGCAGACTACGACCAGCGCCAGCCCCCGCCGACAACAGCCGTGCAGCACCGGAAGGGATACGCCATGGCCGATCCGAGCAGTATCGAGCAGCCGAACCACTGGCGGAAGAGGGCGGTGAAGGCGGTCATTCCGGCCGCCGGCATGGCCACCCGCTTCCTGCCAGCGACCAAGGCAGTACCCAAGGAGTTGCTGCCGGTGGTCGACCGCCCGGTGCTGCAGTACATCGTGGAGGAGGCCGCGCGGGCCGGGATCGATGACATCCTGCTGGTCACCGGGCGCGGCAAGACATCCATGGTGGACCATTTCGACCGCCGGCCCGACCTCGAGGCGCACCTGACCGCCAAGGGCGACACCGAGCGGCTGGCGGCGATACAGCAGCCGGCCGAGCTCGCCGAGATCTACGCCTGCCGCCAGCCCGAGCCGAAGGGACTCGGGGACGCGGTGACCTACGCCGAGTCCCATGTGGGCGGTGAGTCCTTCGCGGTGCTGCTCGGCGACGAGTTCATGGGCGAGGACGACAAGCTGCTGCCGGACATGCTCGACCTGCAGGCCCGTACCGGCGGCATCGTGCTCGCGTTCATCGAGGTGCCGTGGGACGAGGTGTCCCGGTACGGCATCGCCTCGGTACAGCCGTTCGAGTCGGCCGGCGAGCTGGAGACCGTACAGGTCACCCAGCTGGTGGAGAAGCCCAAGCCGGACCAGTCGCCGAGCAACCTCGCGGTGGTCGGCCGGTACGTGCTGCCGAACGCGATCTTCGACGCGATCCGCCGTACCGGACCCGGCGCCGGCGGGGAGATCCAGCTGACCGACGCCATGGCGCTACTGCTCTCCGAGGGTGTACCGGTGCACGGGGTCATCTTCCGTGGCCGGCGGTACGACACCGGAGCGCCGATCGGCTACCTGCAGGCGGTGGTTGAGCTGGCATGTCAACGGCCCGGCCTCGGACCGGCGTTCCGCGACTGGCTCACCGACTTCGTGAAGAATGAGGTGGTCAGCGGGGGCGACCGCAAGGGTGGCGCGAACTAGGAGCATTGCGTGTGACGGCGACGGCCGAGCATTCCACACCGACCGGGGCATCGGCCCGGGGCGCTGGGCCGGCTACGGCCTCGGCTGCGGGTACCTCGGCCGGGCCGGCGCCGCTCGCCGAGTTCCTCGGCACCGTCCTACGTGGACTGCGCGCCCTGCCACCGCTGGACCTCGAGCTGGCGTCCGCGTACGGGAACGTGCTCGCCGAGGACGTGGCCACCAAGGCGCCACTGCCCGCCTTCGACCACGCCGCCCTGGACGGGTACGCGGCCCGGTACGAGGATCTGGTCGCCTCGCCCGGCCGGCCGGTACGCCTGCGTGTCGTCGGCGACCTCGGCGCGGCCAGCTGGCGACCGGTACGGCTGACCCCCGGTACCTGCTTCTGCGTCGCGGCCGGTGCTCCGTTGCCGGCCACCGCCGATGTGGTGGTACCGGCGACCGATACCGACCAGGGGATGGCGGCGGTGGAGATACACCACGCGCCGAAGAAGGGGTACGGCATCCGGCGCGCCGGGCAGCAGCTGCCGGAGGACGCCGTACTCGCCCGGGCCGGCTCGGTCGTCACGCCGGCGATGGTGGCCGCCTTCGCCGCCAGTGGCATCGGCCGGGTGGTGGTACGCCCCAGTCCCCGGGTCGCCGTACTGTCCACAGGGGACGAACTGGTGGAGGCCGGCCGGATCAGCCAGCCGGGTCAGGTGGTGGATGTCAACTCGTACGCGCTGACCGCCGCGGCGGCCGAGGCCGGCGCGCAGGCGTACCGGGTGGGCATCTGCGACGACGACCCGGAGGCGCTGCGCGGGCTGCTCGCCGACCAGACCCTGCGCGCCGATGCCATCGTGACCACGGGCGGCACCGGTACCGGCCCGGGCGATATGGTCCGCCGGGTGCTTACCCGGCGCTCGGTCGTCTTCACCGAACTCTCGGTGTACCCGTGTGCCACGCTCGGCTTCGGTACCCTCGGCGGCGAGGAGGTGCCGGTGATCTGCCTGCCCGGCGACCCGGGCGCCGCGCTGGTCGGCTTCGAGATCCTGGCCCGGCCGGTGATCCAGGTACTGGCCGGCGCCGAGCCGGTGTTCCGGCCCAGCGCCCGGGCGCACCTGCTGGAGACGGTGAACTCTCCGGCTGGGCTGCGCGAGTTCCGGCCGGCCGCGGTGGCGGAGCGGCGCGGCGGGGGATACACGGTGCAGCCGCTGCCCGGCGGGCCGTACACTCTCTCCGGTCTGGCCGCCTGCAACGGTCTGATGGTTCTGGGCGAGAGAGTGACCACCGCGGCGGCCGGGTCCACAGTGGACGTCCTGCTGCTGGACAGGAAACGATGAGCGCTCCTGGTTGGCCGGCCGTGTTGGCCGACGGTCCGGTATTGCTGCGGCCGTACCGCCGCGGCGATGGCCGCGCGTGGTCGCAGGTGCGGCTGGCCAACCACGCGTGGCTCGCGCCCTGGGAGCCCACCCCACCCGGCCGGTGGGACGACCTGAACTCTCCATCGGCGTTCCGGTACGTGCTGAAGGAGCTGCGGCACACGGCGCTGGAGGGTACCGCGATGCCGTTCGGGGTCTTCCTGACCGAGCCCACCGGCGAGCGGTTCGTCGGGCAGCTGTCGCTCGGCAACATCGTGCGGCGGGCGTTCTGCTCCGGGTACGCCGGCTACTGGATCGACAACCGCGCCGCCGGGCAGGGCATCATCCCGACCGCGCTGGCGCTGGTGGTGGACCACGCCTTCACCCTCGGCGGGCTGCACCGCATCGAGGTCAACATCCGGCCGGAGAACGCGCCGTCGCGCCGGGTGGTGGAGAAGCTCGGCTTCCGCGAGGAGGGGTACCACCCGCGGTACCTGCACATCGACGGGTTCTGGCGCGACCACGTCGGGTACGCCCTGACCGCCGAGGATGTGGCCGCCGAGGGCGGCCTGCTGGCGCGCTGGCACCGGCTGCGCGGCCCGGCCACCAACTCGGTCTGACCGGCCGGACCTGGTATCCGGCCGGTGTGGGTGCTACCCGGTCTGGTTGTCGGACCGTAACCTCGAATCACACCGGTGCAATTTTCTTCAGTGGGGGGTGGGGGTGCCGACCTCGGTGCTCCTCGCCGTCCTCGCCGCTGCCGGACTGCTCGCCCTCGCCCCGGCACTGGTCCGCCGGTACGACGCGACGGAGCGGTTGGTGGCGGAGAGGGCGCGGTCCACGGCGCGGGTCATCGAACGGCAGCGCCGTCGACGCACCGTGCCCGGACGCCACCCGGTGAACCCACCTCGCGTCGTCTCCGCTCCACCTTCGCCGGCACCGGCACCCGGCCCCGCGGGGCCGGTACCGGTCTCGGCCGTACCGGTCCGGGTAGCGCCAGGCTCCGGTGCAGCC
>JAFMQQ010000075.1 GCA_017354595.1 Micromonosporaceae bacterium | reverse complement strand
ACCGAACGACAGCTGACGATGTGTCCGGGTCCGGCCCGGATTACCGCAGCGGGGTCGATGCCCGGCAGGTGATCGAGTCGAACGGGCTCGTCGCGATCCTGCGGGGTGTCCCACCGGCCGCAGTTCTCGCCACAGGCCGTGCACTGGTCAACGGCGGTGTGAGGGCGTTGGAGGTGACGTTTGATGCCCCGTTCGAACCGAACGCGGACACCCTGGCCGCCATCGAGACGCTGGTCAGCGAGCACGGCGATACGGTCTGCGTGGGGGCCGGCACCGTCCTAAGTGTCCGGCAGGTGCAAGCGGCTGCCGGTGCGGGGGCGCGGTTCATCGTCTCGCCCAATGTCAACATCGAGGTGGTCACGGCTACCCGGAGACTGGGTTTGGCGTCGATACCTGGTGCGATGACCCCATCGGAGTGCCTGACCGCGTTCGAGGCCGGGGCGTCCATGGTGAAGCTGTTCCCCGTGTCGGTGCTCAGCCCGGCGTACATCAGGGCGGTGCGCTCGCCGCTGCCATGGCTGCCGCTGGTCGCGGTCGGCGGCGTCAACCTCCACAACGCCAAGCAATGGATCGAGGCCGGAGCCAACGCCGTGGGCGTGGGCGGAGAGCTGGTGAGTCCTCATGCACTCGCCCACGGCGACTACGCAGCGATAGCCACCATCGCGCGCCAGTTGACGGATCTGGTGGCGGAGGCAAAGTCGGCATGACGGGCGTCGATCTCGTTGCCTCTACTCCGCGGTCAACCGCGCCTCGACCCTACGACGAGCGCCTGAAGCCTTCTTCCCATAGGGCAACACGCACCGGACCCACGACCTCACATCCCCGACTGAGCTGCGCCAGTTCTCGGAACACCTGTCTCCTAGGAGAAGTATCGTGACCCGGACCCGAATCGCGACCTGCGCCGCCTCCCTCGTTGCGGTTGTCGTCGCCGCGCTCTGTTCCGCCGCGCCCGCCGGCGCGGCCGGGCCGCAGGACACGCCAGCGCCGCCGCCGTACAACGGGCTGGCGACGACCCCGCCATTGGGCTGGAACGACTGGTACGCCTTCCAATGCAACATCAACGAACAGCTCATCGAGCAGACCGCCGACGCCATCGTCAGCTCGGGGATGCGCGAGGCCGGCTACCAGTACGTCAACCTCGATGACTGCTGGATGTCGCACAGCCGCGACGCGGATGGCAACCTGCAGGCCGACCCGGTCAAATTCCCGCACGGGATCAAGGCCGTCGCGGACTACGTCCACGCGCGGGGCCTGAAGCTGGGCATCTACGAGGATGTCGGCAGCTTCACCTGCGCCGGCTATCCCGGCAGCTACGGCCACGTGCAGCAGGACGCCGACACGTTCGCTGCCTGGGGCGTGGACTTCGCCAAGATTGACTGGTGTAACGTGCCGTTCGGTGATTTCCCGGGCCTCACCCAGCAGCAGGTCGCGGTCAAGCTGTACAGCCAGTACAGCCAGGCCCTGCTAGCGACCGGGCGCCCGATCCTGTTCAGCGTCTGCGAGTGGAACCCCTCGCTGCAACCGTGGACCTGGGCACCGCAGATCAGCAACATGTGGCGCAGCAACGGTGATTACGGCGACAGCTGGAGCCTGATCCTCGCCAACCTCGACCAGGAGGCGAACCTGGCGGCCGCCGCCGGCCCCGGGCACTGGAACGACCCGGACATCCTGCAGGTGGGCCTGGGCGGCATGAGTACCGCTGAAGACCAGGCACACTTCAGCGCCTGGGCCATGCTCGCCGCGCCGTTGCTGGCTGGCAACGACCTACGCACCATGTCCGCGGCGACCAAAGACATCCTCACCAACCGGGATGTCATCGCCATCGACCAGGACCCGCTGGGTGCCGAGGCCACCCGCCTGTCACATACGGCCAATGCCGACGTATGGGTCCGCAGCCTCGCCAATGGCGACCGGGCGGTGATGCTGCTCAACCGAAGCGACACCCCGCAGACAATCTCCACGACCGCCAGCGCGGTAGGACTGCCCAACGCCGGCGGGTACGCCGTCGCGAACCTGTGGACGCACAGCACCACCGAGTCCGCAGGCTCGATCGCGGCCACCGTTCCGGCAGACAGCGCGCAGCTGTACCGACTCGCCGCGCTGCACGACGAAGTCGACCAGTACCCGCCAGCAACCATGATCTCCGTTGACCCGCAGGTACCGCCGGCCTATCCCGGCTCCGACATTCGCGTCGCGCAGCCGGGCCAGACCATTGCCGTGCCCGCGAGCTTCGAGAACGACGGCCGTGCCGCGGCGACCAGCACCACACTCAGCCTGGCCGCCCCGGACGGGTGGAGCGTCCAAGGCGCCGACGTCTACGCGGCGTCGGTTCCGACCGGAAAGACACTGAACGGCACCTGGCAGGTGAGTGTGCCGGCCAGCGTGGCACCGGGCAGCTACACGTTGACCGCCACGGCGACCTATCGCTGGGACGACGGCCGGCAGACGGGCGCCAGCCAGGGGCAGGGCGCCATCCAGGTGCTGGTCGCGCCCGCTGGAACCGCAGACCTCAGCGGCCTGGCGTGGCTTTCTGCCACCAACGGGTACGGCCCGGTGCTGATCAACCGCAGCTACTGGGGCACACCGCTGACCATCCACGGCACCACCTACGCCCACGGGCTATGGCTGAACGCCAACGCCGCGATCAGCTACTACCTGGGCGGCAACTGTTCACAACTGACCGGTGACATCGGCCTCGACGACTCCGACCGGGGTCCGGGAACGGTCGACTATCAGGTGTACGCCGACGGCGTGAGTGTCTACGACAGCGGCGTGGTCACCAACTCCACCCCCACCATCCACCTCAACGTGGCTCTGACCGGAGCGCACGTGATGCAACTGGTCGTCGGTGACGCCGGCGACGGGATCGACTTCGACAACGCCGACATCGCAGCGCCGCTGCTTGTGTGCGGAAGCTGAGCAAATGCCGGTCGACACCTGTTTGCCAAGGAGGATGATCGTGGCACATCACAGACATCGGTTCATCGCGCGGGCGGCCGCATCGTGCGCAGCGCTGTTGGTGGCAGCCCTTGCCCCGGTCGCACCAGCGTCGGCGACAAGCGTCGCCGCGCAGGACAGTAGTGGCGGCGGCTCGTACAACGGGCTGGCGTTGACGCCGCCGATGGGCTTCAACGACTGGTACCAGTACCGGTGCACGGTAAGCGAGACCAACCTGCTGGCCAACGCGCAGGCGCTGCTGACCAGCGGTCTGGCGGCGCTCGGCTACAACTACGTCAACCTCGACGACTGCTGGATGGCCCCGACGCGGGCCGCCGACGGCCAGCTGCAGGCGGATCCGACGCGGTTCCCGCACGGCATCGCGTGGCTGGCCGACCAGCTGCACGCCATGGGTCTCAAGCTCGGCGTGTACGAGGCGATCGGTACGACGACGTGCCAGCGGCTGCCCGGCAGCGCCGGCCACTATCAGCAGGATGCGGATACCTTCGCAAGCTGGGGTGTTGATTTTCTCAAGTTCGACTACTGCGGGGTCACCTCGGGTACGGACCCGTCGGCTGATTACGAGCAGATGAGCCAGGACCTGCTGGCCACCGGGCGGCCCATCGTGTTTAGCGGCGAGGCGCCGATCGCGGCGCACAACGCCAATCCGACCGATCCCAACTACCTGCCGCTGGTTTCCCTCTCATCGCAGATCAGCAACATGTGGCGGGTTGCGCCGGACCTCACCACCGGCTTCACCGCCACTGTCTTCGGGCACCTTGACGAGGACCTGCCGCTTGCCGGGTACGCCCACCCGGGCGCCTGGAACGACCTGGACATGCTCGCCACCGGAAACCCCACATTCAACTGGACAGCCGCGCAACAGCAGACCCAGATGAGCATCTGGGCCGAGCTGGCCTCGCCACTTCTGGTCAGCACCAACCTGACCAGCATGTCCGCTACCACGATGCAGATCCTCTCCAACAAAGACGTCATCGCCGTCGACCAGGACCCGCTCGGGAAACAGGGCCAGCTCCTGGAAAAGGACGGGGACGTGGACGTCGTCGCGAAGCCACTGGCCGACGGAGATGTCGCCCTGCTGCTGGTCAACACCTCATCGGAGAACCCGGAACACGTCAGCACCACCGCGCAGGCGCTGGGACTGCCGACCGCAGGCGCTTACGGTGTCCATGATCTGTGGACCGGTACGACCCGTGAATCCGCCGGAGTAATCGCCACAACTGTGCCAGCCGGCGGCGCGACGCTGTACCGGATCACACCGCTGCGCAGCGGCGTCGGCGACTACGCCCCGGTCACAGATTTCACCATCAACCACGACGTGCCACCGGCCTACCCCGGGTCACAGTTCAATGTTGCCCAGCCCGGGCAGACGATCACAGTCCCAGCGACATTCCGCAACGACGGCCGTCAAGCCGTAACCGACACATCGATGTCGCTGACCGCCCCCGCCGGCTGGCAGGTCAGCGGTACCCCGGTGTCGGCAGGCGCGGTCCCCGGCGGCGCGACGCTTAGCGGCCAGTGGCAGGTGACAGTACCGCCGGATGCCACGACCGGCAGCTACACAGTCAGCAGCACCGCGAACTACACCTGGAGCACAACGCACACCGAAAGCGACAGCGCGCAGAGCGGCTTCCAGGTCGCCGCCGCACCCACCGGGACGGTGTACCTGGACCAGCTGAAGTGGCTGTCGGCGGCCAGTAGCTTCCATTCACCGCTGGTGGACATCAGCTACTTCGGTACGCCGCTGGCCATCCACGGGGTGGTCTATCCGCACGGCCTGTGGGCCAACTCCATCGCAACCATCTACTACTACCTCGGCGGGAACTGCAGCCGATTCACCGCCGACCTCGGACTCGACGACTCCGTTATGGGTCAAGGAGCCTTGGACTACCAGCTGTACGCCGACGGATCGAAGATCTACGACAGTGGCGTCGTGCGCAACGCAACCCCGACTGTGCACGCCGATGTCGATGTCAGCGGCGCCCACATCCTCGAGCTGTACGTCGGCGAGGGAAACGGCACCATCCAGTTCGGCAACGCCGACTTCGGCAGTCCACAGCTGACCTGCACCGGTTGATATCAACCCGCCCCATACACCGGCGGTGACACGCCGGACCCTCTCCCATAGGAGGTCGTCGTGTGCAGACGCGTTCACTTCTACTCGCGGCCGCCACCGCGCTGACCGTCGCGGGCACGCCGTGCCCGGGGACGCCCGCCCACGCGGCACCGGCACCAGCGGGCACGACCACTGCCACTCGAACCCAACCTCGTCGGTGGGGCTAGCCGCCGAGAACGCCCTATGGTGGACAAGTGCCGGGAAGCCAACATCTGTCACCAACGACACACCTGCCCGGCGGTGCGAACCCACGAACACAGAGACCGGTGACCGCAACAACCCTAACGAGTTGGTGCCGAGGTTGGCAGACCCGCCCGCATCTGTACAAGCCGACATCCGGCGTTAGGGGTGTCCTTCGGGCGCGCTCAAACCGCAGGCCGCTGGCCTGCGGTTTGGCTTGATCGCCGGGCCCCCTATGATCTGTCCGGTGTGGACGGTGGGTGTCACGTGGGCGCGGTGTGGGTGTCGGCGTCGCTGCGGGCCTCGTGTCCGGCTGTAGGCGGCTGGCCTGCGCCTTCGCGGCCTGCCCGGGCGCGGTGGGAGTTCACGAGGCGTTGGACATTCAAGGCTGATGGGATGCACGGACCGGAGCATGGGTGCCGCCCCGGTGTTTGTCCCGCCGGACCCGGCATCGCGGACAGAGATACGGTGGACCGGGTGCCGCGGGAGAAGTACCGCGAGCGGCTGGAATACTTAACTGTCTGCTGTGGACGGCGGCGCTGGCCGGGTGAGGTAACGCTGCAGGACCGGTGCGATCCAGGCGACCACATCGTCGCGGGACATCCTGGCGATCGGCGGCAGGGCGAGCACGTATCGCGTCATGGCCAGACCGATCATCTGGCTGGCCACCAGGCCGGCGCGGTGCGCGACCCGGCGGTCCGCCGGTGCCGCGGCGGCGACCAGCGGGATGATCTGGCCGGCGAAGACGTCGCGCATCTGGTCGCGGGCCGCGTCGTTGGTCACCGCTGCGCGCAACAGGGCGACGAAGGTACCGTCCTCCTCCCACCGCTCCAGGAAGTGCCGGACTAGTGCCCGGCCGTACCCGCTGCGGGACAGCTGCGCCGGGTCGGGCAGCCGCAGGTCGAACTCGGCGGCGGCCGCGAACAGCCGTTCCTTGCTGCCGTAGTAGCGCATCACCATGGCCGGGTCGATGTCGGCATCGGCGGCGATGGCGCGGATGGTGGCCCGCTCGTACCCGTCGGCGGCGAATCGGCGGCGGGCGGCGGCGAGGATTGCTGCCCGGGTGGCGTCGGAGCGGCGGGCGGCGGTACCGGCTGTCATGCCAACGATCGTAGGCCAACGCTTGTTGACACGCTAAGGCATCGAGACATACTGTTGCCAACAGTTGTTGGCCAACGGCCGTTGACAAGGAGGTGCAGTGATGGAAGCAGACGTCATCGTGGTCGGTGCCGGCCCGGTCGGCCTGACCCTCGCCGGTGACCTGGCCGCTGCTGGCGTACGTACCACCGTGCTGGAACGGCGTGACTCCACCGAGTCCAACCTGACCCGCGCGTTCGCGGTACATGCCCGCACCCTCGAGGAGCTGGACGCGCGCGGCCTGGCCGACGAGCTGATCGCCACCGGCGCGCCGGCCCGCCACTTCCAGCTTTTCGGCTCGGTACGGGTGGATATCGGCGCGACCGGGAGCCGGTACTCGTATGTGCTGTCCACCCCGCAGTACAACGTCGAGCGGCTGCTGCGCCGGCGGGCTGTGGCGGCGGGCGCCCAGCTGAACGCAGGCGTGACCGTTACTGGGCTGCACCAGGACGCCGACGGAGTCGACGTGCGGACCGCGGACGGTACAACGGTCCGGGCGGGCTACGTGGTCGGCACCGACGGCGTACGCAGCGCGGTGCGCGAGGCGCTCGGGCTGCCGTTCCCGGGCATCCGGGTACTCGACTCGATCATCCTGGCCGACGTACGCCTCGACCACCTCCCCGAGGACACCCTCACCCTCAACGCGACCGGCGACTGCTTCACCTTCATCGCGCCCTACGGCGACGGCTGGTACCGGGTCTTCGCCTGGGATCGGCGCAACCCGCAGCCGGACAGCGCGCCGGTGGAGATCGACGAGGTACGCAGCATCGCCCGTCGCGCCGTCGGTACCGACCTCGGCATGCGTGACCCGCGCTTCCTGTCCCGGTTCCACAGCGACGAGCGGCAGGTGCCGCAGTACCGGGTGGGTCGCGTGTTCCTGGCCGGAGACGCCGCACACGTGCATTCGCCGGCCGGTGGGATGGGCATGAACACCGGCATCCAGGATGCGGTCAATCTCGGCTGGAAGCTCGCCGCCGCGATACACGGCTGGGCACCTGACCGCCTGCTGGACAGCTACCACGCGGAGCGGCACCCGGTGGGGCGACAGGTTGTCCGGATCAGCGGCACCATCATGCGCACGGCCCTGCTCCGGTCACGACTGCAGCGCGCGGCGCGAAACACCATCGCCGGTACGGCCACCCGGATCGGACCGTTCGCCCGTCGCGCGACGGGCGTCATCTCCGGCACCGGCATCGCGTACTCCGCCCCACGCGGCGCCCATCCACTGGTCGGCCACCGGGCAGCGGATACCCTGCTGGTCGCCTACGGGCAGCCCGCCGACCGGCTCTACGAGGTACTGCGCGGCGGCACCTTCGTACTGCTCGCCCGCAACGAGGTCGCCACCCTCGCGCAGCCATGGGCCGACCGGCTCCAGGTGGCCACGCCCGCCGACCCGCACGCGCCGGTCACCCTGGTGCGCCCGGACGGGTACGTGGCATGGGCCGCGCAGGACCCCGAGAACGACGACCTCACCCGGGCTCTGGCCGCGCACTGCGGCCCACCCAACGCGAAGAGGTGACCGCGGCCAGTCGTCCACATAGGACACTTAATGATCTTGTTGCCGGTACGGCGGGCGGCGGCCAGCACGAGTTGGGCGATGGCCGCGGCGCAGCGCCGCTGCACCGCGGCCCGGGCCGGCCGTCGATCCCGGCGCCAGCTGTTGCATATCGCTGGTGGATCAGAGCCGGGCGTCGGACACAGCTGGTCGATGTCAGGTCAGGCTTGCAGGTAGGCGATGACGGCCAGCACTCTGCGGTTATCGTCATCCGACGGTGGAAGTCCGAGTTTGGCGAAGATGTTCGAGGTGTACTTGGAAATGGCGCGTTCGGTGACGACCATGCGTTCGGCGATCGCTGCGTTGGAACGGCCCTCGGCCATCAGCGACAGCACCTCCCGTTCGCGTGGTGTCAGTTCGGCGAGCGGGCCCTTACGTTCGTTGTGTACCAGCAGTTTCGCGATGACTTCGGGATCCACCACGGTGGCGCCGCCAGCCACTCGGCGCACCGCGTCGATGAACTGGTCGGAGTCGAAGACCCGGTCCTTGAGCAGGTAGCCGACCGCACCCCGGCCGTCGGCCAGCAGTTCCCGCGCGTAGAGCTGCTCCACGTACTGCGACAGGACAAGCACCGGCTGGCCCGGCAGCCTGCGTCGGGCCTGCAGGGCTGCCTGGAGTCCCTCGTCGGTGAAGGTCGGTGGCATCCGGACGTCGACGATCGCCACGTCGGGTTTCTCCGTGATCAGCGCCTCAAGCAGGTCGGGTCCGTTATCGACGGCGGCGACGATGTCGAAGTCGTACGCCTGGAGCATGCGGGTCAGGCCGTCCCGGAGGAGGTAGAGGTCTTCGGCGAGGACGACGCGCACGGCAACTCCATGGTCACTACGGTAGGACCGCCGGGCGGGCTGCTGACGGCGATGCTCCCGTCGAATGTAGCGAGCCGGCGTTCGATACCGCGTAGGCCGTTCCCGGCCGAGATGCTCGCTCCGCCGACGCCGTCATCGGTCACCGCCATCCGCAGCACGCCATTGCGGTGGTGGATTTCGATCCGTACCCGCTTCGCCCGCGAGTGTTTCGCGGCGTTGGTGAGTACCTCCGCGATGGCGAAGTAGCCGGCGGCCTCCAGCGGCGCGTCCAGCCTTGCCACCGGGTCGGCGGTCACCTCCACCGCCAAGGCGCTGTCCAGGGCCAGGGCCCGAACGGCATCCACAAGGCCGCGGTCGGCCAGCACTGGCGGATGGATCCCGCGTACCAGATCGCGTAGTTCGGTCAGGGCCTTGGCGGAGGAGTCGCGTGCCTCCAGCACGAGGGCGCGCGCCGCCTCGGGGTCCCGCTCCAGCAGCCGGGCTGCGGCGCCCAGGTTCATGCCCATTGCGACCAGGCGCTGCTGCGCCCCGTCGTGCAGATCGCGTTCGATGCGGCGCAACTCGGCGGCGCTGGTATCCACGGCATCGGCGCGGGTCTCGGTGAGGTGCTGCACGCGTCGGGTCATCGCGGCCGCGGCGGTGGGGGCCAGCAGCCGGCGGGTCCAGAGGCCGTTCAC
>JAFMQQ010000456.1 GCA_017354595.1 Micromonosporaceae bacterium | reverse complement strand
GAGTCGGGCGTCCACCTGTTGCCGTGCCAGTCGGTGAGCTCGGCGGGTGGCTCGCCCATCCCCTCCCACCACACGTCGCCGTCGGCGGTACGGGCGACATTGGTGAAGATCGAGTTGCCCCGCTCCAGCGTACGCATGGCATTCGGGTTGGTGGCCCAGTCGGTTCCGGGTGCCACGCCGAACAGGCCGTACTCCGGATTGGTGGCGTACAGCCGGCCGTCGGCGCCGAACCGCATCCAGGCGATGTCATCGCCGAGCGTCTCCACCTTCCAGCCCGGGATGGTCGGCTCGAGCATCGCCAGGTTGGTCTTGCCGCACGCGGACGGGAAGGCGGCGGCGACGTACTTCACGTCGCCGGCCGGGCTGGTCAGCTTGAGAATCAGCATGTGCTCGGCGAGCCAGCCCTCGTCGCGGGCGATCACGCTGGCGATGCGCAGTGAGTAGCACTTCTTGCCCAGCAACGAGTTGCCGCCGTAGCCGGAGCCGTAGGACCAGATCTCCCGGGTCTCGGGGAAGTGCGAGATGTACTTGGTCGGGTTGCACGGCCAGGTCACGTCGCGTTGCCCGGGCGCCAGTGGCGCGCCGACCGAGTGCAGGCAGGGTACGAAGTCGGCGTCGGTACCCATCTTCGCCAGCGCCGCGCTGCCCATCCGGGTCATCACGCGCATCGATACCGCGACGTACGCCGAGTCGGTGATCTCCACACCGAACATCGGGCTTTCGGCGGTGAGCGGGCCCATGCAGAACGGGACCACATACATGGCGCGGCCGGCCATGCAGCCCCGGTACAGCTCGCGCATGACGCGCTTCATCTCGTCCGGCGCCATCCAGTTGTTGGTGGGTCCGGCATCCGCCTCATCCGCCGAGCAGATGAAGGTGCGCTCCTCGACCCGCGCCACATCGGACGGATCGGTGCGTGCCCAGAACGAGTTCGGCTTCTTCTCCGGATCAAGCGGCATCAGCGTGCCGGCCGCGACGAGTTCTGCGGTGAGCCGGTCCCACTCCGCGGCTGATCCGTCGCACCACACCACCTTGTCCGGCGTGGTCAGCTCGGCGACCTCCTGCACCCATGCGAGCAGCCTCGGGTGCTGGGTCGGGGCGCTCTCCAAACCGGGAATCACGGCTGCCGCAGTCATGGTCCTGCTCCTGTCGGGGGAATTTCATTCCAGCCTATGCCGCGGTGCGACAACCGGGCAGCCGGGATGGCTTGTGAACCAGTCCACAACGACCACATTTCCTCCCGTCTCATGCGCATGGCAGCGCGAACTTCCCGGCCAAACAGCAGGTTCACGCAAAATCTGCCGGGAGCGCTCCCATTCGGCTCCCCGGCCGCGGCAAGCCCGGTACGCTCCCTGCGTGTCGGTCACCGTCGAGTCACTCCCGCGCCGGCTGTGGCTGCGCTTCGGCGAATTGGTGCACGAGTTCAGCAAGTTCGGCGTGGTCGGCGTGGTCGCCTATGTGGTGGACGTCAGCATCTCCAATCTGCTGCTGCACCCGATCGGTCCGATCTTCTCGGCGGTCGCCTCGGTGACCGTGGCGGCCACGGTCGCCTTCATCGGCAACCGGTTCTGGACCTGGCGGGACCGCGAACGCACCAGCCTGCGCCGCGAGTACCTGCTCTACTTCCTGTTCAACCTGGGCGGGTTGTTGATCGCCCTGGCCTGTGTCGGGCTCTCCTGGTACGTCTTCGGCCACTTCTGGCCCTCGGTGTTCCAGAACCGGCTGGCGTACAACATCGCGAAGAACGTTGTCGGTCTCATCCTCGGGACGCTTTTCCGGTTCTGGTCGTACCGCCGGTTCGTCTTCGTCGCCCGGACACCATGAGCCTTTCCGGTACCGGCGCCGCACCCGACCTGTACTTCGAGGATCTCGAACCCGGTCTGTCCTTCGATCTCGGCGTGACCGAAGTGGACGGTGCGGAGATGGTCGCCTTCGCCCGCCGCTTCGACCCCCAGTGGTACCACGTGGACGAGGCACTCGCCGCGGAGAGCGCGTACGGCGCGCCGATCGCCAGCGGCCTGTACACCCTGAGCCTGTTCATGCGGGCCTATGTGGACGGGGTCCTGTCGCAGGCCGCCGCGGCCGCCTCGCCCGGGCTGGAGGAGGTGCGGTGGACCGCGCCGGTGTACGCCGGTGATCGGCTGACCACCCTGCTGCGGGTGGTGGACCGCGGCCTGTCCCGAGCCCGGCCCGGCTTCGGTACCGTGGTGCTCACCGCCACCATGACCCGGTTGGGCGCCGACGGCGAACCCGAGGACGACGTGCTGCGGCTGCGGTTCCGGGGCTGGTTCGCACGCCGCTCGCACGAGGCCACGCCGGCCGATCCGGCCTCGCCGGCGGACCCCCGGCCGACCGGGTAGCCTCCAGACTCCGCCCCGTGGTTTCATAAGCCTTCGATGAATATGAGCCGGTACGAGGAGGCCGTCGAGGCCTTCCAAAATGGACAGCACGACCTGGCCCGGCGGCTGCTCGAGATCGCGCCGGAGAGCGACGGTCGTGCCTGGCGGATGCTCGGCCAGATGGCCAGCGGCGGGCACGGCGAGCCGGCCGACCCGGCCAAGGCCGCCGCGCTGTACTACCGTGCCGCGGAGTTGGGCGACGGCGAGGCGGCGTACAACCTCGGCGCGATGTACGCCACCGGCCGCGGAGTGGCCAAGGACCTCGCCGCCGCCCTGGCCTGGTACCAGCGCGCCGCCGGCCTCGGCGACCTGGACGCGGTGATGAACGTCGGCGCGATGTACGCCACCGGCGAGGGGGTGGCGGTCAACCTGGATGAGGCGCAGCGCTGGTGGCGGGTGGCGGCGGCGAAGGGAAACGTACCGGCCATGCTGCACCTGGGCCGGGTACATGCGGTGGACCGGCCGGATCCGGTGGAGGCGGCGCACTGGTTCCTGGAGGCGGCCAAGCACGGCAACCAGGAGGCGGCCGAGGCGACCCTGGCACTGGTGGAGCCACTGCAACGGATCGCCGAGCGGGGCAGTACCCGCGCCCGGACCCTGCTCGGCGTCATTCTCATGGCGCATGCCGGGAACCCGATGGGCGCGGTACCGCTGCTTGCCGAGTCGGCCGATGAGGGCGACGTGGTCGCCAAGCGGACGCTGGCGTTCCTGCTCGAGCATGGCCAGGGGACGATGCGCGACGTTGGCCGCGCGATGCGCCTGTACCGGGAGGCGGCCGACGGCGGCGATGAGATCGCGGCGTTCAACCTCGGCGTGCTCTACGGTGCGGGTCTCGACGAGGTGCCGGTGGACCTGAGGGAGTCGAGCCACTTCCTGCGGCTGGCGGCGGAGGCCGAGGTTGAGATGGCGTACCCGGTGCTCGGCGACCGGTTGGCGGCCCTCGGCGAGCATGCCGAGGCGCTGCGCTGGTACCTGCGCGCGGCGGAGGGTGGCGACCCGAAGTCGATGTACGTGGTCGGCTGCTGGTACCGGGACGGCGTCGGCTGCGACCGCGATCTGGTACAGAGCGTGCGCTGGTTTCTCGCCATGCTGAATGTGGGCAGTGCCGACGGGCTGCACGAGGTGCACCCGTTGGTGGCACGGATGGATGAACAACAGGTGCACCAAGCCGCCTGGCTGGCCCACCGGCCATCGGCGGCGGCCGCGCTGCTCGCCGTCCGCAACGGCTGATCCGCGGTGCTGCTTGCGGCGGCCGGGCTGGGCGACGCGCACC
>JAFMQQ010000455.1 GCA_017354595.1 Micromonosporaceae bacterium | reverse complement strand
TGCTGCGCGGAAGGCTCTTCGCCTGAACAAACTCTGCTTGACTGGGTAGGTGACCAAGGTCGCTACCCAGCGGATCCAGGCGGGCCGGATGCTGCCGGGCCGGATGCTGGCGGCGCTGCTGGCCGTGCTCGCCGCAGCCGGCTGCACCTCCGTGGCCCCAGCACGCGCCGGGGCGCGCGCCAGCGCGAGCCCGGTGGGGTACCGCGTGCTGGTCTTCAGCCGTACCGCCGGATTCCGGCACGCCAGCATCCCGGCCGGGATCCGGGCGGTCCGGCAGCTGGGTCGCGACAACGGTTTCGTGGTGGACGCCACAGAGGATCCCGCCGTCTTCAACCTGGCCGGCCTGGACCGGTACCGGGTGGTGATGTTTCTGAACACCACCGGCGACGTGCTGGACGATGCCCAGCAGACCGCCTTCGAGGCGTACATCCGGGGCGGGCACGGCTTCGTGGGCGTGCATTCGGCCGCCGATACCGAGTACGGCTGGCCGTTCTACGGCGGCCTGGTCGGTGCCTACTTCGCCGGACACCCGGCGGTACAGCGGGCGACCGTGCACCTGGCCGGTGGGCGTACCGTCAGCCGGGTCGACGAGTGGTACAACTTCCGGACCAGGCCGCCCGCTGACGCCCAGGTGGTGTCCACAGTGGACGAGTCCACGTACACCGGTGGCACCATGGGCGCCGACCACCCGATCACCTGGTACCGGCCCTACCAGGGTGGCCGCTCGTTCTACACCGCCCAGGGGCACACCACCGGGTCGTACACCGAACCCGACTTCCTGGCCACGCTGCTGTCCGGCATCCGGTACGCCGCCGGCGGCGCCCTTCCATAACCCACCGGCAACCGCTGCGTCTCCCGAGCCGTGACGGCCGTCATACTCCACTCTGGACAGTCGCCCAACTCACGCGCCCGCCCGGCTAATTCACTTGTCGCCCTCCGGGCACATGGCTAACTTGGGTCCCAACCCCACCGTCCACCCGCGCCCCACCCATGGGCAGCGGGCGCTAGCGCGTGTCGATTGCGGCGATCGCCGTTCGTCGTACCCACGAGACCCAGCAGAACTGGAGGCAGGTCATGTCCGTCAACCACCTCGCCGCCGTCATCTGGCGGCTGGAGAACATGAGCGACCGGGAGCGGCGCGACACCGACGCGCGGGCGGCGGTGGCGACCGTGGCCATCGCCGGCCGGGTACGGTCCGCCGCACGTTCGGTACGAGGGCTGCGCCAGCGCCTGCGAACTAGCAGGTCCGATGCCGCATGGGAGGCGGAGCTTCAGAGCTTGCGGGCCACCCCGCCGACCAACGTGTGATAGATGTCGATCGGGTCGTACGCCTCGTCGCCCGACCCCGGGCGCCACTGCGGGAAGGGCACGAGGCCTGGCTCGATCAGCTCGAAGTCGCCGAAGTAGGCGAGGATCTCATCCCTGGTACGGAACCGGCCGCTGCCCAGCGCGTCGAGGAAGACCTTCTCCACCATCAGCGCCTTCACCGACGCCTCGGGGTGGGCCTCCTCCGGGTTGTGGAAGTGGGAGATCGCCAGATAGCTGCCGGGGGCGATGGCGTCGCGGTAGCTGGCCGCGATCTGTTCCGGCTGCTCATCGTCGTTGAAGTGGTGCAGGATGCCGAACATCAGCAAGCCGACCGGCCTGCTGATGTCGATGTAGCGCCGCACCTCCGGGCAGCCGATGATCTGGTCGACGAAGCGGGCGTCAGCCTGCTTGACCATGGTGGTCCGGGCGTTGGCCAGCAGCGCCCGAGCGTGCGCCAGTACCATCGGGTCACTGTCCACATAGACCACCCGGCTCGCCGGGTTGACCTCGGCAGCGACCTCGTGCACATTTCCCTGGGTGGGCAGACCGGAGCCGATGTCGAGAAACTGGTCGATGCCCGCCTCGCTGGCCAGGTAGCGCACCACCCGGCGGAGGAAGACCCGGTTCCACCGGGCGGCCGCGAACCCGTCCGGTGTGATTTTGAGTGCCTTCTCCGCGGCTCTCCGGTCGATGGCGAAGTTGTCCTTGCCACCCAGCATGAAGTCGTAGACGCGCGCGATGCTCGGTCTGGTGTAGTCGACGCCCGGCGGCGCCCACTCCTCGTTTCTCACCGAGACCCTCCGTCGAAACGTCCGGATGCCGCTACCTGAGGGTAGGGGAACGAGGCACCGGGTGTCGAACATTCAGATAACCGATGATTTCCGGCAATCCAGAATCCCCTTATGGCGCAATCCTCTTGGGTGGCTTTATGGGATGTGAGATAGGTGCAACTTTCAATCAAGACCGGGTAATCTCGCGTACACCGAGAGTTACGGCGCCGTTGTAGACCAGGTTACGGTGCGGTTGTAGACCACCACACCCGCAGTTGCCCGTCCTCGCACGCCAGCGCCGGCCCGGCCGCCTGGCAGGTACGACCCTCCACATCCGGCAGCTGGTCGATGACCCGGGGCCCCGGCGCTCCGGTATCCAGGACCGCCACCGCGGACCGGTGAGCGTCCACTTCGGACACGAGCAGGACGCGCGACGAGGTACCGGTGGCCAGCGCCTGCCACGCGCCGGGAAACTCGGTGGTCACCCGGCCGGTGGCGGGATCCAGCAACGCGGTACGGGCCGGCGCCGACCGGCTCGCCGCCAGTACCCGGCCGTCGGGCAACTCGCTACCCGCCCGCCATTGCGGTGCGCTCCACCGCACCGCGCCGGTACCCGGATCCACCGCCACCGTACCGTTGATGCCACTGAGGCAGACCAGTGGCGCACAGCCGACCGGGTCGCCGCTGAACGGGCCCACCACGCTCCACATGCGACCCAGCGTCGCCAGCTCGAAGGCGGTCAGCGTGCCGGTCACGCCGGGACTGCTGGCCCGACCGGTGATGTGGTGTACCAGTACCTCACCGCGCAGGATGAGCAGTCCCAGCCGGCCGGCGAACGGATCCGGCGGACCACCGGCGGGCCCGGAGAACAGCAGCGGGTTGCCACCGAGGCTGCCCAGCTCGCCGCCGGCGATCGCGGTACCGGTCGCCTCGTCCAGCAGCACCGCACTGCCGGACGGCTCGGTGAGCAGCACCCGGCCGGGTCGGGCGAGGTCGGGGGCGCCGGGGGCGGGGGCGGCGGGGTCGGAGGCGGCGGGGTCCGCGAGATCGGCCTGGGTACCCAACGAGAGCGCCCGGGACCAGGCGACCCGCCCGGAGCGCAGGTCCGTCCAGCGCAGCTGGTCGGGTACGCCCACCCGGAGGACCTGCAGCAGACCGTACCCGCCGGGCGGCGCGTCCAGCACAGTCGCCGGCCCATCTGTCCACAATGTACGGCCGGTCCGGCCGTCCAGCGCGACCACCTGGGGTGCCCGGTCCGGCCGCGGACCGGATCCGCCGCCCGAGCCGGGATAGATGGTGGCGAGCAGTACCCCGGCGTCGGCGACCCAGCGCAGCGTGTCGCTCCAGCCGGCCAGCCGCACCCGCCAGATGGGCCGCGGGTCCGGGCGAGCAGCGGCCAGCAGCGCGGGTACCGGGTAGGCCGCGATGCTCTGATCCGCCGCGCCGACGAACAGGGTCGAGCCGGTGAGCCGGAATGCGGTGGGCGCGGCAACCGGTACCGGCACCGGGCCGGAGAGTACCGGCGGCCCGGGTGCGGCCGCCGCACCGGCCAGCAGTACGGACGCGAGCACGGCGGCGGTCAGCAGCCCGGAACGCCG
>JAFMQQ010000074.1 GCA_017354595.1 Micromonosporaceae bacterium | reverse complement strand
GGCCCGGCCTCGGCGACCGCGACCGGCGCCCGCAGGCCGGCGCCCGGTCAAGTGGTCGGCAGCGGGCCGTCCCGCAACGCGCCCTGCCCCTGTGGCTCGGGAAAGAAGTACAAGCGCTGCCACGGCTCTCCGGACACGGCCGGGTAGAAGACGGTCGGGTAGTTGCGCGGGTAGCAGGCCAGCGGCGGTGGATCGCGTCGAGAGACCGGAGCCGGCGGTCCGGCTCGGCCATCGCCTCGTCCGCCACCTCGTCGTCGATGCGCACGTGGTCGAATGCGAGCTAGAGCACCCAGAGTTGCCGGCACAGCCAACCGAAGGGTGACCGCTCCAGGCGCAGCGCCATTGCCCAGACCCGGTCCCCCCGGGACAGCACCGCCGCCACCTCTGCGGCGCCGTCCACCGGTTCGAACACACGCATGTGGCGCAGTACGACCCGCTCCGCGGCGGGGCGTGCGGCGGCTTGCCCGGGCTGGCGTAGCTGCAACTGCGCGATGACCTGGCTGTACGCCTCGGCGGCGGTCATCGCGCGCAGGTGAGCCGGTGGCCGGAAGCCACCCAGGACCTCCACGCAGAGGCTGAGGTACCGGTGGGCGGCGAGCCTGGCCTCGCTGGGTCGGGCAGCGGCCGGGGTCGCGCCGCCCGCGCTGTGCGCCTCGTGCGCTCCCGGCGCCGCGCTGGCCCAGTCGATGCGCGGCCGTGGTGGTAGGTCCCGGTCGCCCGCGCGCTGCAGGTCCTCGCCAGGCTCTGGGCTCGGTGCCGGCCGGATCCGGATCAGCGGCATGCCGTCGGCTGGCCGGGTCGAGCCCTGGTGGGGCGCGTTGTGCGGGCGGGTGGCGAGTGCGGTGCTCATCAGGGACCCCCCAGGTCGGCGTGGTGACGAAGTTGACCTTGCGTTTGCCTTCGATTGCCTTTGACAATTTCTACTCGCCATCGATACAAGGCGTCAAGCATCGACGGCACGGCCGTGACTCGACCGTGCCGGGAGCTGGTGCGGGTGGGGGTCTACCCGGGTACTTCGTCGTCGCGGCCGACCAGCGGGTTCTCCTTGACCCAGTCGGCCGTCTCGGAGTACTTCTGCGCGATGTACTCCTCCAACTTGGCGCGCTCGATGCGCCACTGGCCGCGTCCGCCGATCTTGATCGCCGGGAGTTCGCCGCTGCGCACCATGTGGTAGACCTGCGAGAGGGTCACCGACAGCTCTTCAGCCACGTCGGACATCTGCAGGAAACGAGCGGCCATTGCCTCAGTTTGCCACCGATAGCGTGCGGGTGTACCTGCCCGCCACCCTGCCGCTGCTCGCGGCGCTGCGACACCAGGGCGAACTGCCCGCGGCGGGCCCGGAATGGGTCGACGCGCACGCGGTCACCCCGAACCTTCGCGAGTGGTACGTCGAGGGCGACGACGAGGAGCTGGAGTACGTCGCCTTCACCCGGGCCGCCCAGGCGGCGCTGCGGCTACTACGGCTCGATCCGCAGGCGCCGCGCCGCCGGGTCGTGGTCTGCGCCGACCTGCCTCCGGTCGCCGTGGCAGCGGCCGGTGACGAACTGGGATCCAGCGCGGTACGGCTCGGGGCGCCGGTACCGCTGGCTGCGGTGGCGGCGGTACACGTCGATGCCGTAGACGCGGAGGCGGATGTGGCCGCCGCGGTGGAGTTGGTCGAGGAGGCGGCCGCTGGCGACCCGGAGGCACAGTTCACTGTGGACGGTGCCGAGGACCACGAGCTGGCCTGGTTCGACGTCTCCGAGCTGGACCGGATCCTGGAGTAGGGCGAGCCGGCCCGAGCACTAGGACGCGCGCTCCGCCGGCCGCAGCGTCCGGCCGAACAGAACCAGTGCGGTGATCGCCCCCACGAAGAGTACGACCAGCGCCTGGTTGATCCGGCCGGAAGCGAACATCTCCTGCCAGGCGGCGTCGGCCGGGCTCAGACCGCTGACCCGATCGAACAGCTGCGCGCCGCCGATCCGCGTGATCGGCTCGGCGACCAGCAGCAGCAGGCCGGCCGTGGCGCCGGCGGCGAGGTACGCCGGGAAGCGCCACCCGCACGCCTGCCGGCGCAGGTGGGCGAAGGCGACCACGCCGGCGACCAGCCCGGCCACAAGCGACTCGGTGAGGGCCAGCCGCGCCGAGGCGGCCAGGTGCGCACGCGCCCCGTCCCCGTCTCCCATCAGGTCCAGCAGCGGGTGCTGGAACAGGTTCAGCGCGAAGCCGACCAGGAACTGGGCGAGCATCGCGGACAGGCCAGCGGCCACCACGCCCCGCGGCGCCGGCCCGGCAGCGAGTCCGCCGCCGGTACCGGCGACGGCGACGGTGAGCGCCAGAACCAGGATCGAACCACGCGTGCCGTACCCGATGAGGATCGTCGCTCCGGCGACGACGCCGAGCGACAGGCCGGCGGCGGCCGAGGCTGCCCAGACTGCCCTGGCCCGCAGTTCGGGCCGGCGGTTGCGGATCCAGCCGACGGTGTACAGGGCGGTGGCTGCACCGGCGAGCAGCGTGGCGGTCGTGATGCCAGGCAGTGCCAGCGCGGCATTGCTCATCGCGACCGTCGCATCGGTGGCGTCGCGGATGCTGGCGTTCGCCGACCACAGCCAGGCGGCCAACCAGGCCAGGCAGAGCGCAAGCAGGAGGCCGTGCCGGCCGCGCCAGATCGGGGTCCGCTCGGCCTGCCTGGCAGCCCGGCGCGCCGGACGCGTTGCTGGCCTTCGTCTGGCTTGTTCAGCCAGTTGTCGATGTGGCGTTGGATCATCCTGTGGCGGGGGATCGGGTTGTGGTTGGGTTTCGCGCTGTGGCTGCAGATCATCCTGTGGCGCCGGGTTGTCCTGTGGTGGATCTTCTGCCGGTGCCTTCGCGGCCGGCGGTTCCGGCTCTGCCGTGGCGGAGTCGACCTGCGGCGGCTCGGTGACCGGCGCGGTGCTGGAATCGGCCATCTCGTGTCCCCTCTCTGATCGCCCCGTCGGCGAGCCTACGCATCCTGGCTGGGGCATGCCCCTACCGGGGCTCGCTGTGACAGATCGCAGTCGGCTGGCCGCCCGCACGGACAAACGTACGATGGTGCCATGGACGCCGTCTTCGCCGTGCCGCAGCCGCGCAACGAGCCGGTGCGCGACTACCCGCCGGGCAGCCCGGAGCGTGACAGCCTGCTGCGGCGCCTCGACGAACTGCTCGCCGACCGCCACGAACTCAGCATGACGATCGGCGGAGCCCAGCGGATGGGGAGCGGGACGGTCATCGAGACGGTCGCGCCGCACCGGCACCGGCATGTGCTCGGGGTGGCTCACAATGCGACCAACGCCGATGCGTCCGCGGCGGTGACGGCCGCGAAAAATGCTGCCCCCATGTGGCGTGATTTGTCCTTCGAGGACCGGGCGGCGGTGTTTCTCCGCGCCGCGGACCTGCTCGCCGGGCCCTGGCGGGACACGCTCAACGCGGCCACCATGCTGGGTCAGTCCAAGTCCGTCTACCAGGCGGAGATCGACGCGGCGTGCGAGCTGATCGACTTTCTCCGCTTCAATGTCTACTTTGGACATAAGCTCCTCGGCGAGCAGCCGCTGTCCGGGCCGGGCGTGTGGAACCGGTTCGACCACCGCCCGCTCGAGGGCTTCGTGTACGCGATCACCCCGTTCAACTTCACCGCGATCGCGGGCAACCTGCCGACCTCGGTCGCGTTGCTCGGCAACACGGTGGTGTGGAAGCCCTCGCCGACCCAGCAGCTGGCAGCGCATTACACGATGCGGCTGCTGGAGGCGGCCGGCCTGCCGCCCGGTGTCATCAACCTGGTGACCGGCGATGGTCTGGCCGTCTCCGAGGTCGCGCTCGCCGATCCCGACCTGGCCGGCATCCACTTCACCGGCTCCACCGCGACCTTCCAGACCCTGTGGCGCACGGTGGGGCAGAACATCTCCCGGTACCACGGATATCCGCGACTGGTCGGCGAGACCGGCGGCAAGGACTTCATCATCGCGCACGCATCGGCGGAGGTCACTGGGCTGCACACCGGGCTGATCCGGGGCGCCTTCGAGTACCAGGGCCAGAAGTGCTCGGCCGCTTCGCGGGCGTACCTGCCCCGGTCGCTTTGGGAGGGTGGGCTGCGCGACCAGCTGGTCGCCACCGCCGAGGGGCTGCGGTACGGCGACATCGCCGACCTCCGCAACTTCGGCGGTGCGGTGATCGACGCACGCGCCTTCGGCAAGCTCGCCGGCGCGCTGGACCGGATCAAGAACAGCGGGTCGTGCACGGTGCTGGCCGGCGGTACGGCGGACGACTCCGAGGGGTACTTCGTCCGGCCGACCGTGGTGGAGTGCACCGACCCGACGCATGAGGTCTTCACCACCGAGTACTTCGGCCCGATCCTTGCCGTGCACGTCTTCGACGACGACCGGTTCGAGGAGACGGTACGGCAGGCGGAGCGGGTGGCGCCGTATGCGCTGACCGGTTCGATCTTCGCCACCGACCGCCGGGTGCTCGAGTGGGCCAGCGGGGCACTGCGGTACGCGGCCGGAAACCTGTACCTCAACGACAAGCCGACCGGTGCGGTCGTCGGCCAGCAGCCCTTCGGTGGCGCGCGCGCCTCGGGTACCAACGACAAGGCGGGATCCTGGCAGAACCTGGTGCGGTGGCTGTCACCGCGCGTCATCAAGGAGACTTTCGTCCCGCCGAGCGAATACACGTACCCGCACATGCGCGACGAGGTGGCCGGCAACCGCTAGGGTCGGGGCCATGTCGGAGAACCGTGTCGATCCGAGCGGCAACACCGAGCAGTTTCGGGCGTTCGTGGAGAGCCCCGAGCCGGCAGCGAAGAAGTCCCGGCTCCCCCTGATCCTGATCGGGGTGGCCGTCCTCGCGGTCGCCATCGTCATCGTCGCGCTGGCGGTCATGAGCTGACCGGCATCCCGAACGACCCCGAGCCGGTGACCCGTACCGCTTTCCGGGCAGTACGGGCACCGATCCTGTCCCAGTCGTGGCGGCACCTGACGTTCGTACACTGGCCGGTGCCACCGGACCGGGTGGCGCCACTGTTACCCCCCGGCGTACAGCCCGATGTGCTGGACGGGCAGACCTATGTCGGGCTGGTCGCCCTGCAGATGGTCGGTGTGGGTCCGGTGTACGGGCCGGGGGTGCCATACCTGGGCACCTTCCCGGAGACGAACGTGCGACTGTACACAGTGGACCGGCAGGGCCGGCGGGGGGTCACCTTCCTGTCGATGGACGCGGCCCGGCTGGTGCCGGTGCTCGTCGCGCGGGGGAGTTTCCGGCTGCCGTACCGGTGGTCGCGGATGGGGCTGACGCACCGGGCCGGCAGGCTCGCGTACGGTTGCTGGCGGCGCTGGCCACGTCCGCGCGTGGCCAGCGCGATGGTCGCGACGGTGGGGGAGCCGATCGAGAAGCCATCGGCGCTGGAGGACTTCGTGACCGCGCGCTGGGGACTGCACGTCGCCGGGTACGGGCGCACCTGGTACCTGCCGAACGAGCACCCGCCCTGGCGGTTGTACGCCGCCCGGCTGGAACGGCTGGCCGACGGGCTGGTGGCCGCCGCCGGGTTGCCCGGGGTGGCCGACGAACCACCGGTCAGTGTCCTGTACTCGCCCGGACTCGCGGTCCGGTTCGGCGCGCCCCACCCGGTACCGGCCTGGGCTTGAGCCCGGTCACGCGGTCAGCTCGCGCTCCAGCGGGGTGCGGAAGCGTGGCACCACCCGGACCTCACCGATCCACGCCGCCAGCCGTTGTGCGGCCGCCTCGATCCCGGCGGCGGCCTGGCCGCCCACATCCTCAAGCAGCCGCCAGACGATCTCGCCGTCCCTGCGCTGCGCCCAGCCGCCGACGACCCGCCCGTCGCACCAGACGCTCGGCCCGACGTTGCCGGACCGGTCGAAGAGCAGCGACCCGTGCGGGCCCAGGTACCAGTCGCGCGACTGCCAGCCCATCGCGGTTGGGTCGAGCGCGGGCAGCAGCGCCACCCACGGCTCCGGTTGCGGGGTCGGCGCCAGGTCGCCGGGCAGCACCAGGCCGGGCGCTCCGTCCAGGTCGACCTCGATCGGATCGATCACGGTGAGCGCCTGCTTGACCTGGGTGGCCGTCCAGCCGGTCCACCAGCGCAGGTCGGCGACGGTACCGGGGCCGAAGGCGGCCAGCCAGCGGCGTACCAGGTCCACCCGGGCCGGCTCGACCGGCAGTTCCGGCATCCCGCCGGGCAGCCACGCCTCGATCGGCGACCAGAGCCACTGGGTACTCACCCAGGAACCGCGCGGCCGGCCGCGGACGATCCGACCCTGTGCGGCGAGCAGCATCAGTACCCAGGTGGTGATGTTCTGGGTGGCCTGGTACGCCTTGCCTTCGGCCATCACGATCGGGGTACGCAGCCGGGGCTCGTCGGCCGACAGCTGCGCTCCGGTCGCCGCCCCGCGGGCCGCGAGCGCCTGTGCCGTCGATTCCTCCACGTCCTTCAGCCACGCCTCGCCGCCGCCGACCCCGCCCGCCTCCATCAGCTGCAGGTACTGGCGGCGCAGCCGTACCGCGATCGCCTTGGTGCAGGCGGCCTGGATCACCGGAGCCAGCTCGACCGGTACCACGAACATGGTGCGGCGCATGCCGAGCAGCCGGACCAGCGACCGCTGTTCGTAGAGCGCTTCCTCCACTGTGGAGACTGCTGCCACCGGGGCGCGCGCCTGCACAGCGAGGAAGACGGACGCGGGATCGGTGGCGTGCAGCGCGACGACGCCCTCAGCTGCCCCGGCCGGGCTCGCCGCCCGCGCGCCGGTCGCCAGGTGCTGCCGGACGCCCAGCCGGGCGCGGCGCTCCGGAAAACTCAGTCGCCGCATGCCAGCTACGACCGGAACCAGGCGCGGGCGTTGGGTGTCATCAGCAGCGCCAGAAAGACGGCCGCCCAGACCAGGGCCGCCAGCGCATTCGGCCCGGTCGTGGCCCACTGAACCAGCGCCGCGACGGCGGCGATGGCGGAGAGAACCAGCAGCGCGGTGCGCGCCCATCGCTTGCGCTGTCTCAGCTGGTACCCCAGCCAGAGGTTGACCGCACCGACGATGAAGTACACCACGCCAGGAGCGGGTGCCCCGGCGATGATGGCGAGCACCGCGAAGAGCAGCGCCACGCCGCCGCCGAAGTAGAGCAGGACCACCGCCGCGGTGACCGTACCGGGGACCCGGGCGGGGTCGCTCGCAGGCTCGGACATGGTGGTATCTAATCAGATCCGGCCAGTAGGCGGTCCAGGTAGCTGGCCGGCTCGGTGAGGTACCGCCGCCAGTGCCCGACCAGCTCCAGCTCCGACCAGGCCACCCGCCGGATGCCGTGCCCACCCAGCTCAAGGATGTGCGCGCCGGGCAGCGCGGTGAGTACCGGCGAGTGGGTGGCGACCACCACCTGAGCACCGGCCGCGCGCAGACTGTCCAGAGTGGAGAGAAGGCTGAGCGTGGAGGTGAAGGAGAGTGGCGCCTCCGGCTCATCCATCAGGTAGAAGCCGTACCCGTCGAACTTGCGCCGCAACAGGTCCAGGAAACCCTCGCCGTGGCTGCGTTCGTGCAGCTTCGCATCCTCCCCGGCGCCACGGGTACCGGCCGCGCTCTCCAGGTACGTGTACAGGCCGTGGCTGGTCTCGGCGCGCAGGAAGTACGCGTGCGCCCGGTACGGCGAGCGGACCAGGCGCAGCGCGTCGCACAGCGCCGACTCGGTTGGCCGGGTGCGGTGCCTGGCGTACACCGACCCGCCCTCCGGGTTCAGCCCGTACGCCATCGCGACCGCTTCGACCACTGTGGACTTGCCCGAGCCGTTCTCGCCGACCAGGAACGTGACGCCGTCGGGCAGGTCGAGTCCCTCGCGCAGCAGGTGTGCCACTGCCGGGATCCGCGCCCACCACGCGTCGCCGTCAGGCTTCGCGTCCGGCCGGGCCTCGACGCGACGAACGGGCCGCCGTTGCATGGCCGGGCGCCGCGGCACCGGTCACTCGTCCTCGTCGTCGAGCCGGGCCAGCCAGGTGGCGAGCCGCTCGATCGGTACCTCGAACTCCGGGTTCAGGTCGACGAAGTCGCGCAGCCGGTCGGCGAGCCACTCCAGGGGTACGGTCTCGGTGCCGCGCCGCTCCGCCAGCTCCTCGATCCCGCGGTCGGTGAAGTACACGGCTGACCTAGCCGAGCGCCTCGTCGACCAGCTTGCGCTGCTGGCCCTCGTGCAGCCGGGCTGAGCCGACCGCCGGCGCCGCTGCCGGGTCCCGCGAGATGCGCCGCACCCGTACGCCATCGAGCTGCTCGAAGAGGTTCAGCGCGAGGAACGACCAGGCGCCCTGGTTCGCCGGCTCCTCCTGGACCCAGGCCACATCGGCGGCGTTCGGATAGCGGGCCAGCGCCGCGCGGATCTCGTCGGTCGGCAGCGGGTACAGCTGCTCGACCCGGACGATCGCCACGTCGTCGCGGCTACGCTCGCCGCGCGCCAGGCGCAGGTCGTAGTAGACCTTGCCGGTGCAGAGCACCACCCGGCGTACCGGCTGCGGTTCCACCGTGTCGGGGATGACCTTCTGGAACCCACCGGTGCTGAAATCCTCCACACTGGACACCGCATACCTGTTGCGCAGCAACGACTTTGGCGTGTATACCACCAACGGCTTCTTCTTCGACGAGAGCGCCTGCCGGCGCAGCAGGTGGAAGTAGTTGGCCGGGGTGGTGGGTACCGCCACCCGCATGTTGTCCTCCGCGCACAGTTGCAGGTAGCGCTCGATCCGCCCGGAGGTGTGGTCCGGCCCCTGCCCCTCGTGCCCATGCGGCAGCAGCAGCGTCAACGCGTTGCGCTGCCCCCACTTCGCCTCACCCGAGGTGATGAACTCATCCACAATGGACTGGGCGCCGTTGGCGAAGTCGCCGAACTGCGCCTCCCAGGCGACCAGCGCGTCGAGGTTCTCCACCGAGTAGCCGTACTCGAAGCCCATCGCAGCGAACTCCGAGAGCGTCGAGTCGTGCACGAAGAACCGGGCCTGGTCGCTCTTGACCGCGAACAGCGGCAGGTAGTCGTTGCCGTTGTTGGCGTCCACAACGGACGCGTGCCGCGACACGAAGGTGCCGCGCCGGGAGTCCTGGCCGGCCAACCGTACCGTGACGCCCTGGGCGAGCAGCGTGCCGAGTGCGATGATCTCGCCGAATCCCCAGTCGATGTTGCCCTCGACGGCCATCTTCGCGCGCCGCTCCAGCAACTGCGCCACCCGCTTGTGCGGGGTGAACCCGTCTGGCAGGCGTACGTGCGCCTCGCCGATCCGCCGCACCAGCTCGACCGGCACCGCGGTCTCGACCTCCGGCTCCGGCTCGTACTCCGCCTTGCGGGCCAGCCGCCGGGAGGTGGTTTCGCTGTCCCGGGTGGCCGCGAAGACGGTCTCCAGCTGCTGCTGGAAGTCGCGCAGCGACTCCTCGGCCTCGTCCACCGTGATGTCGCCGCGACCGATCAGCTCCTCGGTGTACAGCTTCC
>JAFMQQ010000454.1 GCA_017354595.1 Micromonosporaceae bacterium | reverse complement strand
CCCAGATCCTCGGCGTCACCACGCTGAACATGCTGCGCATGGAGCAGGCGCTGGACACCCTCTCGCCGCAGAAGACCAAGCGGTACATGCACAACTACAACTTCCCGCCGTACTCCACCGGAGAGACCGGCCGGGTCGGGGCGCCCAAGCGCCGGGAGATCGGGCACGGCGCGCTCGCCGAGCGGGCGCTGATCCCGGTGCTGCCCTCGCGGGAGGAGTTCCCGTACGCGATCCGGCAGGTCTCCGAGGCGCTGGGCTCCAACGGCTCGACCAGCATGGGCTCGGTCTGCGCCTCCACCATGGCGCTGCTGTCGGCGGGCGTACCGATCAAGGCGCCGGTCGCCGGCATCGCAATGGGTCTGATCTCCGACGAGGTGGATGGCAAGACCAGCTACGTGACGCTGACCGACATCCTCGGCGCCGAGGACGCGTACGGCGACATGGACTTCAAGGTCGCCGGTACCGCCGAGTTCGTCACCGCGCTGCAGCTGGACACCAAGCTGGACGGGATACCCAGTGACGTACTGGCCGCCGCCCTGCAACAGGCGCACGAGGCGCGGCAGACGATCCTCGCCGTGATGGCCGAGGCGATCGCCTCGCCGGCGGGCATGTCGCAGTACGCGCCTCGGGTCACCACGATCCGGATCCCGGTCGACAAGATCGGCATGGTGATCGGCCCGAAGGGCCAGACCATCAACGCGATCCAGGACGAGACCGGCGCCGAGATCACCATCGAGGACGACGGGACCATCTACGTCGGCGCGACCGATGGCCCATCCGCCGACGCGGCGGTGGAGCGGATCAACGCGATCGCCAACCCGACGCTGCCCAAGGTCGGCGACAAGTTCCTCGGTACCGTCGTGAAGACCGCCGCCTTCGGCGCCTTCATCTCGCTGCTGCCCGGCCGGGACGGCCTGTTGCACATCTCCAAGGTCGGCAACGGCAAGCGGGTGGAGCGGGTCGAGGACTTCCTCAACGTGGGCGACAAGGTGGAGGTACAGATCGCCGACATCGACCAGCGCGGCAAGATCTACCTGGACAAGGTACGCCCGGAGGGCGAGGAGGCGCCGCCCAGCGGTGACCGCCCAGCCGGCCGGGGTGGCGACCGCGACCGTGGCCCGCGCGACCGGGGTGACCGGGACCGGGATCGGGACCGTGGCCCGCGCGACCGGGACCGGGACCGTGGTCCCCGGGAGGCCGAGGGGGGCACCTCCGGTGAGGGTGGTGGCGACGACTTCCGCCGCCGCCGGCACCGCGACCGCTGACGCCGGCTGCCGACCGGCAACCAACGTGGCCGCTGGCGCGCGACACGCGCGCGATTCGAAGCCCCGAACCTCGACCCGGACCATCTCCGCGGATCCGCTGGGCGGTACGGTGCGCCGTACCGTGCTGCCCAACGGGTTGCGCGTGGTCAGTGAGTCGATCCCCGCGATGCGCAGTGTCAGCCTCGGCATCTGGGCCGGCATCGGCTCCCGGGACGAGACCGTTGCCCTCTCCGGTGCCTCGCACTTCCTCGAGCACCTGCTGTTCAAGGGCACCACGCGCCGTACCGCGATGGACATCTCGGCCCAGATCGAGGCGGTCGGCGGGGAGACCAACGCGTTCACCGCGAAGGAGTACACCTGCTACTACGCGCGGGTACTCGACGCCGACCTGAAGCTCGCCGCCGACGTGATCTGCGACCTGGTGGCGGATTCGCTGATCGCACCCTCCGATGTGGAGACCGAGCGCGGGGTGATCCTGGAAGAGATCGCCATGCACGAGGACGAGCCCGGTGAGGAGGTACACGACCTGCTCGCCGCGACCGTCTACGGTGGACACCCGCTGGGCCGGCTGATCTCCGGTACCACGCAGACCATCACCCGGATGACCCGGCGGCAGATCCACACCTTCTACCGGGACCGGTACACGCCGCCGGCGCTGCTGGTCGCGGCGGCGGGCAACCTGGACCACGCGAGCCTGGTGCGCTGGGTGCGGGCCAGCGCGCTGGGCGGCGGCGAGCCGGCCGACCCGGCACCGCGCCGCACCCCGACCCGGGTCGCCACCAGAGCGGGGCGCAGCCAGGTGCGTACCAAGGACTGCGAGCAGGCGCATGTGGTGCTCGGCTGCCCGGCGATGAGCCGGCTGGACGAGCGCCGCTTCGCGCTCGGGGTGCTGAACAACTCGCTCGGCGGTGGCATGTCCAGCCGGCTGTTCCAGGAGATCCGGGAGAAGCGCGGGCTGGCGTACTCGGTCTTCTCGTACACCTCGCAGTACACCGACTCGGGCCTGTTCGGGGTATATGCGGGCTGCGCGCCGGGCAAGGTACCCGAGGTGCTCGAGCTGGTACGGGCGGGGCTGGCCGAGGTGGCGGCGCACGGGCTGACCGACGCGGAGGTGGCCCGGGGCAAGGGGATGGCGCGTGGCTCGCTGGTCCTGGGCCTGGAGGACACCGGGTCGCGGATGAGCCGGCTGGCCAAGGGCGAGCTGCTCTACGGGGACCAGCTCACTGTGGACGAACTGTTGTCCAAAGTGGACGCGGTGACTCCGGAGGACGTCCGTACGATCGCCGCCGACCTGCTCTCGCAACCGATGTCGCTGGCCGCGATCGGGCCGCTGGACGACCTACCCGGCTAAGCGGCGGCAACGCTACGGCGTCCGGGTGGCGGCCAGCAACAGCCGCGCCGCGCCGAGCACCACCCGACCCGTACCCGGGCGATGATCCCGGCCAGGCCCGCCAACCCAGGCCTGCCAACCCAGAGCCGCCAACCCAGGGCCGCCAACCCGCGCGGTCCTTGCCGAGCTGGTGGTCCATCTCGGCGACGTGGAACCGGTCTCCCCGGCGCCCGTACCGCCGTACCGGATGCAAGCCCGGATCCGACCATCGGCCGTGCGGAGGCGGCGGGGTCGGCGGTCGGATAGGGTCAGCCCGTGACCGATGACGGGCCTGAACCGATCGGATCTGAACCGATCAGGGTTGGCGTGCTGGGTGCGCGCGGGCGGATGGGCACCGAGGTGTGCAAGGCGGTCGACGCGGCCGAGGACCTCGAACTGGTCGCGATGATCGACCAGGGTGACTGGCTGTTCAACGCCTCCGATGCCGGCGCCGATGTGGTGGTCGACTTCACCAACCCCGACGTGGTGATGGACAACCTGCACTGGTGCGTGGAGCAGGGAATCAACGTGGTCGTGGGTACGACCGGCTTCACCGACCAGCGACTGGACCGGGTCCGCGGCTGGCTGGCGCACAAGCCCGAGGTGGGCGTGGTGATCGTGCCGAACTTCGCGGTCGGCGCGGTACTCATGATGGAGTTCGCCGCCCGCGCCGCCCGGTTCTTCGAGTCGGTCGAGATCGTGGAGCAGCACCATCCGCAGAAGGTGGATGCGCCGAGCGGCACCTCGGTGAAGACGGCGGAGGCGATCGCCCGCGGCCGGGCGGAGGCGAACAAGGGCCCGATGCCGGACTCAACCAAGGACGAGACGCCGGGTGCCCGCGGTGCGCAGGTGCACGGGGTACGCATCCACTCGGTACGCGCCGCCGGCCTGGTGGCGCACCAGGAGGTGCTCTTCGGTGCCACCGGCGAGACGCTCACCATCCGGCACGACTCGTACGACCGCGTGTCGTTCATGCCCGGCGTGCTGCTGGCGATCCGGTCGGTGGTACGCCGCCCCGGCCTGACGGTCGGCCTCGGCGACCTGCTCGG